>NZ_LGUG01000009.1:0-60465 GCF_001274715.1 Aneurinibacillus migulanus
ACAAAGCGACTCGTCACTTTCGTGGGTAATTTTTATATACTCGCACACATTCGAGTTTCACTGTTCAGTTTTCAAGGGACTCTGTCGCTCATCTTCAATCATCAGCGGCGACTTTTATATCTTATCAAACCCAAATTAAAAAAGCAACATTTTTTTTAGAATTTCTGTTGATTATTTTTTAAAGGGGGTTTGTATGCTGTCTTAACAGCGACAAAAGACAATATATCACGTATTCTGTTCTAATGTCAATATTATATTTATAATTCATTTATACTTTTTGTTTCGGATATACTTAGCTAACTCTTTTGGTGATACAAACCTGGCATACATTCTGAAGAGCATGTGATAACGTTCCTCCATCGTTTTGCGAACAATCTCATCTGTACGATAGTCACCTAAATCAAACAACACCTCTTCTAGTTCCTTACGAATTAAATACTTAATCTCAGAACATTCCCGTGCGGAAAATAAAAAGCCCATCATAAGCATGCTCGCTCCTCTTCACTCAATTAAATACGGGATTATATTTCCAATTTATTGCACTCTTTATACCCGAAAAAGGAGGAAAAGCCACGGCGAAGCATGGCTTCCCGTAGCTTTACTTAAACATATCTTTTACAACATTCATTTCTTGCCCCATAAAATTCTGAATCAGCAGTGGTGTAACTGTACTTTCAATAATCGCAGCCAAGAACAACATAACGACGATCGTCCCAACAATAAGAGGCAAATCCCTAAGCATTTCTCCAAATCTGGCTTTTGCTCCAGCCCGACGCTCTTTTACAAACCAGCTGACTACCCAATCATACGTTAAGACACCAAGCTTAATACCAATTGCCGAAGCAAAAATAATCGCGCTAAGTTCCAAAATCCCATGAGGCAAAATCCCGGTCAGAAAAATTTTAAGTGGATTTACTCCACCGTTAGCATATACTTTAAGCAAAAATCCAAGCAAAATCCCATTGGTGACAAGTCCAAGAGCTGGATACAAGCCAAAGAAAAAGATTCCTAACCCTACCATGCTAAACGCAGCCATCACGTTGTTCTCAAAAATTACCCAGAATGTATACATCGGATTATTCGCATCGTTAATATCCTTGGCAATACGTTGGATGCTATCCATCATCTGTTTTGCCGCCTGTTTAATGGCTTCTGCATTCGCATAGCCGAGGAAAATGCCGAGCAACATTAACGCTAAGCCAATCCATATATATCGTTTATTCTTACGGACAATGTTTCCCAGTCTTCGTATCATTACCTTCCGCTCTCCTTTCCTATGCAGTTTTCCCTTCTTGATAATATCATAATTCTTTTCTTTGCATTCTTCTTATTCGGCAGACATATCCTTGTCTCATTCGCATACATATGTAATGGACAAGGATTAAGCCTGTAAGGGGGTGTAATTTTGTTTTGGATTGTAAATGCCAGACGCCTTAAACAGTATCTTATTATTTTGACAGCTGCTTTATTCGCCATAGGCATTGCCTGGGCAGAAAGAGACAACATTTCTATCTTTACGTCCGGAAAGAACGGTCCGAATGCAATTTATAAAGTAGATACGAAAGAGAAAAAACTCGCACTCACATTCGATATTAGCTGGGGCGAGGAAAGGACCGGACCGATTCTCGATATTCTGGAAAAAAAGGGCGTAAAAAAAGCAACGTTCTTTCTCTCTTCTCCCTGGAGCGAAACTCATCCGGAAATCGTTAAACGAATCAAGGACATGGGATATGAAATCGGTTCTCACGGTCATAAACATGTCAACTACAGTAGCTTAACCGATGAAGAAATTCAGGCTCAAATCGGAAAAGCCCATGAAACTCTTAAGGGGCTAACAGGTAATGCTCCCAATCTTATCCGCACACCAAACGGAGATTTTGACAAACGAGTTCTTAAGATTGCGGACAAGATGGGTTATACGGTTGTTCAGTGGGACACCGATTCAAAAGACTGGATGAATCCCGGAACCGAGCAAATTGTGCAAAATGTAGTAGGAAAAGCTCACCCAGGCGATATCGTTCTTATGCACGCCAGTGATTCATGCAAGCAGACACACTTGGCACTTCCTACAATTATCGATCAACTCCGTGGGAAGGGATATGAATTCGTTACAGTTTCTGAACTTATGGCAGATACAAAAGTAAAGACAAAAGAGGTGCAATAAATAAGAAAAAGCCGGGCGGTTATTTCGCCGGGCTTTCGTTTTTCTGCAAAATACGGTGCAATTGCATAATCTGCCATGTATTGCACAACAGGAGAGGTACGATCATCATAATCATTGATTTGGGATTATTCTCTCGCAACGCTGGAATCCATTCAAGAATCGTGACAACAAAGATAAAGAAGATGGTCGGAATCCAAGCCGAAGCATTAGTGGCTCTAACTTTGAAGTACGCCACTACAGTAGCATACGCCAATAGGCCAAGCGGAAGCCATATATAAGTAAGCATCGGCTCATGTTTTGCAAAAATATCGTGCCTCAGTACGACAAAATCAACAAATACAAATGCAATTAGAATAACCTGTATTCCTGTCCATAAACTTTTGCGTCTAAAAACGCTCAACGCAAGATAATTCAGCGTCAAATACGCAAAAAAACCCATCTGACTGACCACACTAAACATTAAGCCCGCAAGTAGGCTTCCAATAAGAGCCATGCCAAAATTAGCAAATCCACCATCCAACTGCTCCTGTCCGATGAGCGAACCCGAAATTATTGCGCCGACTGCTCCAATAAGAAGCGTTGTATAAAAAAGAAAAGACCACTTCCGTAATGTCACCGATATACCCCCATGTTCCTTTTCTCCCTTTATGATTGTACCAACCGCTCTATAAAAAAACCAGCAATTTCGCGCATTTGCCATAATCGCCAAACCTGCCATCATCCACCATGTGCCCTTTTCATCTCAACAGGATAAACCACACTCCCCTTTCGCATGCTAAGGAATAGCCACACCAATCGAGAAAAGAGGGAAGGACAGCATGAAACGCTTTACAACTCCCAAAGTTTATACACTTTCCTCCATTCTGCTGCTTGCGGTTATCCTTACCGGCTGTGGCGGGGGAAATCAACAGAAGGAAAAATCGACATCCGCAAACTACAATGAAACAAAGCAAATGGTCGTCGATATCCTCAAAACAAAAGAAGGCAAAAAAGCCATAAAAGAAGCCACGAAGGGAAACCGCATGTCCACACAAAGCATTCAGGGTGGAGGAAACGCCGGAGGTGGCGGAGATGGCGGCGGAGGTCAAGGCGGTGGCGGTGAAGGGTCAGGAGCCCAGATACAACAAATGATGCAGGATCCAAAATTCGCAAACTCAATGGCCAAAGCCATGCAGGAAGAAAATAAAAAACTTATCAAAGACTTAATGAAGGATCCTGAATATCAGAAGATGATGCTCAATGTTATGAAGGACCCCGAATATCAAAGAATGGTCCTAGAGACAATGAAAAGTCCGGCCTATCGCCAGCAAACCATGACCATCATGAAAGAGTCACTACAAAGTCCGATGTTTCGCCTTGAAATGATTAATATCGCCCAAAAAGCTCAGGAGCAAATGATAAAGCCTGAGCAGGGTAAAGGTAAAGAAAAAGAAGGCAAACAAGGTGGGCAAGGTGGACAGGGCGGCAAAGGTCAAGGTGGACAAGGTGGTGGTGGTGGAGGCGGTGGTGGAGGACAATAATCCTTCATACCTCACCTAAAAACAAACGGAAGAGAAGGCCTACCTTCTCTTCCGTTTGTCTGTATCAAACCCTATCAACTACGCGGTAATGTTCGCTTTTTGATCAACTTCTCTGGCTAGCTTCATATAGATTTCTCCAATCAATTCGCTTTCCTGATATACGGAAGGACCGTAACGCTCTTCATCACGCATCGGTTCCGGTTGACCAAGCGGAATTTGTGCCAATAACTCGCTTTGTAGCTCCTCCGCCAGTTTCTCTCCACCGCCACTGCCAAAAATCGGATCTTTCTGTCCATCTTTATTGATATAGTAAGACATATTCTCAACCACGCCGAGAATTTCATGATTAGTACGAATCGCCATTGCACCAGCACGTGCGGCAACGAATGCTGCAGTCGGATGTGGCGTAGTCACGATAATCTCCTTGCTTTGCGGGATCATCTGATGCACATCAAGCGCCACGTCACCCGTTCCCGGTGGCAAATCCAGAATCATATAATCAAGCTCACCCCAATGGATTTCGGTAAAGAAATTGCGAAGCATCTTCCCTAGCATCGGACCACGCCAAATAATCGGCGAGTTGTCCTCGACGAAAAAGCCCATGGAGATGACTTTCACTCCGAATCGCTGTACCGGCATTACCATATTTTCTACCACAACAGGACGCTGAGTAATGCCCATCATATCCGGTACACTAAAACCGTAAATATCCGCGTCGATAACACCAACTTTTTTCCCCATACGTGCCAGAGAAACAGCTAGGTTAACTGTTACGGTTGACTTACCTACGCCACCCTTCCCGCTTGTTACAGCAATGAATTGGGTTTTAGAATCCGGTGCAAGCAGCGGAGAAATTTGCTGCAGACCCGCACCGTGACCCTGCACAGTCCCTCCATTCGGTGCGGAAGCCGTAGGAGCCGCATTACCACCACGGATTAACGCTGCAACCCGTGCACGCTCTTCATCAGTCATCGTTCCAAAATGCACAACTACTTCTTGCGCACCCAACGCTTTAATTGCGTTTTCTACATCTTCCTGGATCTTTACTTTCAATGGACAGCCTTGAATCGTCAGGATTACGTCCAATTCTACTTTATTGTCATCAATCTTAATATTGCGTACCATGCCCAGCTCTACTACGCTGCGGTGGATTTCCGGATCTTCGACTCCCTGGAGAGCTTCTAATACTTTCTCTTCTGTAATCAATATGGTTCACCTCTTCGAAATGACGTACTTCCCTCATTATACCACCCCGCAATTTATCCTCCAAAGTTTATTGTACGCCTTCCACAGTTTCACCGGAGTAGTAACGCAGAATCCCCTGGTAGACAGCATTAGCCATTTGCTTCTGATACTGGGAGGATTCCATTAACTTCGCTTCCTGCTCATTGGATAAAAAGCCGACTTCTACTAATGCAGCTGGACATTCAACTGCGCGCAGAATAAAAATGTCGCCCGTTTTTTTGGCGGTTCTGTCTGTATTATTTACCACACGCTTAATCTCATCCTGAATCAAGTGGGCTACCTGGCCTGATCCTTTAAGAGTTGGAGAATAAAAAGTCTGTGCACCCTTCCAACGCGGAGATGGAATGGCATTCAGATGGATGCTGATTAGCAAGTCAGCCTCCTTTTCTTTAATCAGTCTTGCCCGACTCAGAAGATCCTCTGTTTTTCTTTTACTCAAACCCTTCGTACCTGGATTAGCTAGGTCAATATCGGTTTCCCGGGTCATGACGACAAGCGCTCCAGCTTCCTGCAAAAAATCCCGCAAGAATAAGCTGATAGGTAGCGTTACATCTTTCTCGATCAAGCCGGCTTTACTTTTCGCTCCTCCGTCCGGGCCCCCGTGTCCAGCATCAACTACGATGATTTTTCCGGATAAGGGCAGCGACCATGTGGACCATGATTCATCATCTGCCGGCATGTTGTATGTAAACAATGTTACAAGAAGCAGTAGCGCCCCCAGCCAACTCAATGCTTTTCGTCTTAGCACGACCCGTTCCTCCCCGTTACCTCTTTTACTACAACATATGTACAACCTCCATGTTTATTCGTATTAGGTGTTCTCAAACAGCAAAAAAGCGAGCTTTGTTATAAAAGCCCGCTTTTTGCTGTTACAGTAGTCTTAATTTGCGTTGTTTTTTCCCATAGGATAGACCGTTACGGAACCACTTAAGTGCCACATCCTCGGCAATAATGGAGACAGAATACACGTCCCACTCCCCAATATGGCGAGATAATCGGTATTCATTTGCAAGGGAATAAATCGTGGAAAAATGCTCTTTTGTATAGCTATGCTCGATTTCCTTGGTGGTTCGGCCCGCTCCGTACTGTTTACTTGCGTCCACTCCACGAAAGAAGAATTCACAAATGATCTCAGCTAGGTATTCTTCGATCAGGTAGCGCTGAAGCAACGTAAGATGACGGATGGAAATATCGATGACGCTGGTGTAGTATTCGTACACCTCTTTCCGGTCGATGCCATTCATCGCCCTTTTTCGGATGCTTTCATCTCGGGTTCGGGCATGTTTTTCAAAAGAAACGATGTTGTTTTCCATGCAATCACCTTGCTTTATCTTATGGTCTTCGCTTTAGGATTGCCTCCCTTTTCATTGACTCATACATGAAGAAAAAAGAAAAAATCGCAAGCGCCTTCGCTCGTCCTTTTTTCCATCAAAAAAGCCCAATCCAAAAGGATTGAGCTTGAGTGTGTATATGAATGGACTCCAAATTAGCGTTTGGAGAACTGAGGCGCACGACGAGCCGCTTTAAGACCGTATTTTTTACGCTCTTTCATACGCGGGTCACGAGTCAGGAAGCCAGCGGATTTTAATGCACCGCGAAGCTCCGGATCAGCTTCCAACAGCGCACGGGAGATACCATGACGGATCGCACCCGCTTGACCTGTTGTACCGCCGCCATTTACGTTTACGAGTACGTCGTACTTACCTTCTGTTTCGGTAAGAACGAGCGGTTGTTTTACGATAAGTTTTAGAGTTTCAAGACCAAAGAATTGATCCATTGAACGCTTGTTGATGATGATTTGACCATCGCCTGGTACAAGGCGAACGCGTGCAATGGAGTTTTTACGACGACCTGTTCCGTAGTATTGAACTTGTGCCACGAATTTACCCTCCTTTTACTACCCGCGCAGTTCCCATTTTTCAGGTTGTTGCGCTTGATGTGGATGTTCAGTGCCCGCATATACATTCAGCTTTGTAATCAGCTTACGACCCAGACGGTTTTTCGGCAGCATGCCTTTAACAGCAAGCTCGATAATACGCTCAGGCTTCGTTGCGATCATTTGACCGGCTGAAGTTGCTTTCAATCCACCCGGATAGCCGGAATGACGATAATAGAACTTATCTGTCATTTTTTTACCGGACAGTTGGATTTTTTCAGCGTTGATAATAACGACGAAATCGCCGGCATCAACGTGTGGTGTAAACTCAGGTTTGAATTTTCCACGAAGAATGGATGCTACTTCACTGGCAAGACGTCCAAGCGTTTGCCCTTCAGCATCAACTACATACCATTTACGCTCTACTTCGAGTGGCTTGGCCATGTATGTGGTGCGCATTGTTTTCCCTCCTAAAAAGCGTGCATTTCACAAATGTTCCGTTAACCATTATATTTTAAAAACCGACATATTCGGGGCATAGTGGGTTTTAAAATACCGAATTTGATGATACTACATATTAGGTGATGAAGTCAAGAAAAAATTATACACCAGGTAGCGTTGACAGGATGAAATGACTGGAAAAATATATCTGTTTCTTTCTTGCAAGAAGTTTTTTCTGTCGTCCCTATCTCCAAGATGGAGACAGTGATGGTGCCTTTTACTTACTATCGCAACTTTTCCTATACTCTACCTTCCAGAGGTAGAGGCCGTGTGGTGGAGCAGTGATGCCGGCTACATCGCGATTTTTGGCTTCAAGCATTGTTTTAACGTCATCAACCTGCCACTTGCCCTTGCCTACTTCCACCAGTGTGCCTACAATAATACGAACCATATTGTACAAGAAACCATTACCCCGGAATGTCAGCCAGATATCCTTGCCCTGGTGTGGGAGTGTAGCATCACGCTCGTATTCCTCGATACGAATCTCATAGATGGTCCGCACCTTATCCTCAACCCTTGTTCGTACCGAACAAAATGAAGTGAAATCATGTGTCCCGATTAGATAGTCCGCCGCTGCACGCATCTTCTCCAAATCGAGCGGTGCCTTAATATGCTGTGACCATTCACGAAGAAATGGATCAGGAATAGACTGATTGAGTAGCCGGTAGCGATACGTCTTCTCGACGACATGATAGCGGGCATGAAAATCCATCGGGACATCCTCAGCATTCAGCACGACAATATCATCCGGCAGAAGCGTATTCATAGCCGGGATAAGCCGTTCAGCTGGAATTCGGCTCGTCGTGCGAAAATGAGCTACCTGCTCACGCGCATGCACACCCGAATCAGTTCGTCCAGATGCAACAATTACAGTCTCGTGCTGAAGTACGCGTGCCAGCACCTTCTCTATCTCCAATTGTACACTCGGTCCATTCGTTTGCCGCTGTAAGCCATAGTAAGCCGTCCCCTGGTAGCCAAACGTAAGCTTAATCTTGCGCCATTCCATTGATGTATCCTTCATCCTTTCCTTACAAAGCCAATCAATCAGAATCTTCTTGCATACTCATGCACGTAGCAACAAGACAGCCACTGCTATTACGATCATCATTACAAGAAGCATAGCGTCCCGACCACCATAACGGAGCTGTCGATACTTCGTGCGTCCTTCTCCCCCGTGGTATCCACGGGCTTCCATCGCAAACGCCAACTCCTCCGCCCGACGAAAAGATTGAACGAACAACGGGACAATCAACGGTATAATTCCATTAATCCGCTTAACAATTGATCCACTAGAAAAAGAGGCTCCTCGGGACATTTGCGCTTTCGCAATTTTGTCCGTCTCTTCCAGAAGCGTAGGGATAAAGCGCAGGGATATGGACATCATTAACGCCAATTCATGCGCCGGGAACTTGAAACGGCGCAAAGGTGAAAACAAACTTTCCAGTCCGTCCGTTAATTGAATCGGTGACGTGGTCAACGTGAGCAAGGACGCCGACATCATTAAAAGAATAATACGTGCTGATACAAATCCTGCATTCACAAGCCCTTTTTCGTGAATCTCGATGAACTTCCACGAGAAAAGAAGCTCGCCTTCCTTGTTCGTAAAAATCTGCAATACAACGGTCAGAAGAATAATCCAAAGTGCCGGCTTGAGTCCCCTAAGAACATAAATTACAGGAATGCGGGACAGCACGATGCCGATAACACTTACGGCAGCAACGAACAGAAATGCATACAACGAATTCGCCAGGAAAATAAAAATAATAAAAAAGAAGACAAATAAGAGCTTACTGCGCGGATCGCACCGGTGCAAAAACGAATTACGGGGTACATACTGTCCGATCGGTATCGAATTCAAAAAACTCATCCCCTGCTCCCCTCCTTCCGTCCGAAACGTCGTGCCAACTCATTCGTCAGCATTTCCGCATCGAAAATATCAAACGGGAGAGGAGCGATTTTGCTTCCACTTACCCGAACTCTCTCATTGAATTCAAAGATAAAGCGGGTAATCTCCGGCAACTCTAATCCTGCCTGACGAATCTTTGCCGGATCTTGAAATACCTGATGCGGTGTTCCTTCCATCCATACGCGTCCTTCATTCATCACATAGAGATAATCCGCGTAGCGTGCTGCGTCTTCCATGCTATGCGTCACAAGAATAGTCGTACGCTCTTCTTCACGGTGCACCTGGGCAATCATATCAAGAATCGCATGATGTCCCGCCGGGTCTAATCCTGCCGTTGGCTCATCTAAAATCAACACTTGCGGACTCATCACAAGCACGCCCGCCAGCGCTACACGCCGCATCTGCCCGCCACTAAGCATGAAAGGGGATTTGTCTCCATACTTATCCGGATCAAGCCCAACAAGCCGCAGAGCCGCATCTACGCGTCCTGGAATCATCTCCTGAGGTAGTCCCATATTGATAAGGCCAAAAGCGACATCTTTACGTACCGTTTCTTCAAATAATTGATACTCTGGGTATTGAAACGCGAGACCTACCTGTTGACGCAGCTTTTCCATCCCTTTTTTCTTCTTGGGCGGCAACGTAAATTCCCCAACCTGCATTGTCCCTTCTGTCGGTGAAAGCAAGCCGTTCAATAATTGAATAAGCGTCGATTTACCTGAGCCCGTATGGCCGATAATCGCGACATATCGGCCATGAGGAATATGCAATGAGACACCGCGGAGTGCCTGATAAGCAAACGGAGTGCCGGGAGAGTACGTATATTCAACATTCTCTAATCGGATATCCATAAGCTGTCCAACACTCCTTCCCCAGTCATTTTCAGTGTCGGAAAGCGGAAACCTTTTTGCTGGAGTCGGTACTGTAAGTCACAGGCAAACGGCACATCCAGACCGAGACGACGTAGCCAGTCCACCTTCTGATAGATGCTTTCAGGCGTTCCTTCGCCTACAAGCATACCTCCGTCCATAACCATAATCCGATCGCTATCCAACGTTTCTTCAAGGTAATGGGTAATCTGGATAACCGTCATTCCGGCTTCTCGATTCATCCGCCGTACAACCTCAAGCACTTCTTTACGTCCTCTCGGATCAAGCATAGCCGTAGCTTCATCAAGCACAAGTACCGCCGGTCGAATCGCAAGCGCTCCGGCAATGGCTACACGTTGTTTCTGCCCGCCAGACAGGCGATTTGGCTCAGCGGTACGAAACTCAGTCATATTCACCTGCTCCAGCGCGTCCTGAATTCGCGCTTCCATATCTGAAGGAGGGACACCAATGTTTTCCATACCGAAAGCGATGTCATCTTCCACAGTCGGCGCGACAAACTGATTATCCGGGTTCTGAAATACCATTCCTACTGCCTTTCGCACTTCCCAAATACGTGCATCATCTGCGGTTGCGATACTATTTACTTCTATCTTCCCTTCCGAGGGCAGCAGAAGACCATTTAATAGCTTTGCCAACGTTGATTTTCCAGATCCATTATGTCCGATAATTGAGAGAAACTCGCCCTTTTCTACCGTAAATGAAACGCCTTGTAATGCCTTATCCTCCGCTCCTTCATATGAGAATGAAACGTCGGTCAGACTTATGATAGCTTTACTCACAACTATGACACCACTTTCAAACTAGCGCTCGAAATTTAGTAATAGGAAACTACAAATCTTTACATTTATTTTCTTCCATGCAAAAAAAGGGTGATTTCAACCTCACCCTTTCTTGCGCCAGTGCTAACTATTCAACTAACTCAAGGTATACCATTGGTGCGCCGTCTCCGCGACGAGGCCCAATTTTCAAGATGCGAGTATAACCACCTTGACGCTCAGAAAAGCGAGGTGCAACCGTATCGAACAGTTTCTGGATTGCATCCTGGTTGGTCTCTTTATCCGCTACTTCTTTACGCACAAAAGCGGCTACTTGACGACGAGCGTGCAGGTCACCGCGTTTAGCCAGCGTAATCATTTTTTCAGCGATAGAACGAACTTCTTTCGCTTTGCTTTCCGTTGTTTCGATGCGCTCGTTAATGATCAGGTCAGTTACCAGATCGCGAAACAGAGCTTTACGAGCAGCACTATTGCGGCCTAATTTAGAGTATGCCATGCTTTTTCCCTCCTTAAGACAAACAATCTATCGTTCCTTAATCGTCTTTACGAAGTCCAAGACCGAGCTCTTCGAGCTTTTCTTGTACTTCTTCAAGCGATTTACGGCCAAGATTACGGACTTTCATCATATCTTCTTCCGTTTTCTGCGTCAGTTCCTGCACAGTATTAATACCGGCACGCTTCAGGCAGTTGTAGGAACGAACTGAAAGATCAAGTTCTTCGATAGTCATCTCGAGCACTTTCTCTTTCTTGTCCTCTTCTTTCTCAACCATAATCTCGGCTTCTTGTGCCTCGTCGGTGAGTCCTACAAACAGATTTAGATGCTCCGTCATAATCTTCGCACCGAGGCTAACTGCCTCTTCTGGACGAATACTTCCGTCCGTCCATACTTCAAGCGTTAGCTTGTCGTAGTTTGTTACTTGACCTACACGCGTGTTTTCTACCTGATAGTTCACACGGTTGATCGGTGTATAGATAGAATCAATCGGAATCACGCCGATTGGCAAATCCGGGCGTTTGTTCTGATCGGCAGGCACATAACCGCGTCCACGGTTAGCAACCATGCGAATATGGAGACGAGCTCCCTCTTCCATCGTTGCGATTACCAGTTCCGGATTCAGAATCTCGACATCACTGTCTGCGCGAATGTCAGCAGCGGTCACGACACCGGAGCCTTCCGCATCGATTTCAAGCACTTTCTCTTCGTCCGAATGGATTTTGAGAGAAAGAGTTTTTACATTTAAGATGATCTGGGTAGTATCCTCTACCACGCCTTCGATCGTGGAGAACTCATGAAGAACCCCATCGATTTCAACGCTAATTACTGCGGCACCTGGTAGTGAAGAGAGCAAAATACGGCGCAGAGAGTTGCCGAGTGTTGTGCCGTATCCGCGCTCAAGAGGCTCTACCACAAACTTGCCATAGGTAGAGTCATCACTTACTTCTACCACTTCGATCTTTGGCTTTTCGATTTCGATCATCAAACAAACCCTCCTTCAAAACGTCGAAAATTCCGGACGGGTCTAAGGTCCACGACCGGAATTCCCCTTGGCGGTTACCAGTAAATCGCAACCAAAGCACAGACCTGTTCGTGTCATATTATAATAGTATGCACAGGTGTATAACTTTTTAAACTGTTAGTTTATGCGACTTGCTGCCAAATTATACACGACGACGTTTTGGTGGACGGCAACCATTGTGAGGAATAGGTGTTACGTCTTTAATCATGTTAACTTCCAATCCAGTAGCCTGTAAGGAACGGATTGCAGCTTCACGACCGGAACCCGGTCCTTTAACCAGAACTTCAACAGTCTTCATGCCATGTTCCATTGCAGCTTTCGCAGCTTGCTCAGCAGCCATTTGTGCAGCAAACGGAGTGCTTTTACGAGAACCTCTGAAACCGAGACCACCAGAACTAGCCCAGGAGATTGCATTTCCGTGCGGGTCAGTGATAGTAACGATCGTATTGTTAAATGTAGAGCGGATATGCGCTATACCAGTTTCAATGTTTTTGCGATCACGACGACGAGTACGCGTCGCAACTACTTTTCTTTTCGCCAACTTCATTTACCCCCTTTACTTCTTCTTGTTCGCAACGGTACGACGCGGACCTTTGCGAGTACGTGCATTGGTTTTCGTACGCTGACCACGAAGCGGCAGACCTTTACGGTGACGAACACCACGGTAGCAACCGATTTCGATTAGACGTTTGATATTCAGAGATACTTCACGACGAAGATCCCCTTCTACTTTAACAGTCTTGTCGATATATTCACGAAGCTTAGCTGCTTCTTCTTCAGTCAGATCACGAACACGAGTGTTCTCATTGATACCTGTTTCGCTCAGGATTTTAGCAGCAGTGGAACGGCCAATGCCGAAAATGTAAGTTAACGCGATAACTACGCGCTTGTCACGAGGTAAATCAACCCCAGCAATACGTGCCATGTAGCATGCACCTCCTTATAGATTAGCCTTGTCTTTGCTTATGCTTCGGATTTTCACAAATTACCATAATTTTGCCTTTGCGGCGAATGATTTTGCATTTCTCGCAAATCTGCTTTACAGATGGTCTTACTTTCACTTGGATTACCTCCTGTCGTTTCTAGAGTGGAAATATTAGAGGGTGGAGGCTATATTAACCTCTAACTCTTCACGTCTCCTGCTCTATTTGTAGCGATATGTGATCCGCCCGCGGGTCAAATCATACGGCGATAATTCAACGGTGACTTTGTCACCAGGCAATATACGAATGAAATGCATACGGATTTTACCGGATACGTGAGCGAGCACTTTGTGCCCATTCTCCAGCTCTACGCGGAACATCGCGTTCGGTAGAGGTTCGATCACAGTACCTTCCACTTCAATTACATCTTCCTTTGCCATAAAGCCACTCTCCTTTCTTTAGCATGGCTGCTTATGCGTAAGTATTCTTAACTCAGTCGATAAACCTACAATATCCCCATCGGCAATCATAACACAATGTCTATCCCAAAGGGAAACACAATTGCAATTTTATTCTTTGGTTAAGATTTCATAGCCATCTTCAGTAATTGCAATCGTATGTTCAAAATGAGCACACATGGAACCGTCCACGGTGACGACTGTCCAATTATCTGCGAGCGTACGCACATAACGCTTACCCGCATTAACCATTGGCTCAATCGCCAATACCATTCCTACCTTTAATCTCGGTCCGCGGCCTGGAGGTCCGAAATTAGGAATCTGCGGATCTTCATGCAAATCCCTTCCGATGCCATGACCTACATACTCGCGAACAATAGAATAACCGGCTTCCTCTACGCAAACCTGAATGGCATGCGAGATATCCGTCAGACGAGCATCCGGCTTCGCCAATGCCAATCCTTCATAGAGAGATTTCTCGGTGATATCAAGCAAATGCTGATTCTCTTGGGAAATCTGACCCACTCCGTATGTCCAAGCGGAATCTCCGTGATAACCGTCTACCTCAGCACCGATATCAAGGCTGATGATATCCCCTTCATTGAGCTTGCGATTGCCTGGAATACCATGAACAAGTTCTTCATTAACTGAAGTGCATATGCTACCTGCAAAGCCTCCATACCCTTTGAAAGAAGGTTTCGCTCCATGCTTGCGAATGAAAGTTTCCGCAATCGCGTCCAACTCACCTGTAGTGATGCCCGGACGAATCGCTTTTTGCAGCTCTTTATGCGTGAGAGCAACGAGGCGTCCCGCTTCTCTCATGATCTCGATTTCTGCGTTGGACTTGCATATAATCATTGAGCTTGACCTCTCAATACTTGTGCAACATCCTCAAAAACTTTGTTTATATCTTGTTGTCCGTTAATGTTACGGAGCAATCCTTTTTCATTGTAATACTTCAAAATTGGGGCGGATTGTTCGATGTTTACATCGAGGCGAGTCGCAACGGTCGCTTCGTTGTCGTCATCCCGCTGGTACAACTCCCCGCCGCACTTATCGCAAATCCCTTCTTGAGAAGGAGGATTGAATATTACATGATACGTAGCGCCGCAGTTCTTACAGATGCGGCGGCCAGTTAGCCGCTCCATCAAAATGCTGCGATCCACATCGATATTGATTACATGGTCGATACTGCGTCCCAATTCTGCAAGCGTTGCGTCGAGCGCTTCCGCCTGTGCCATCGTGCGAGGAAAACCATCAAGCATAAAGCCTTTCTCACAATCAGCTTTGCCTAAACGTTCCTTTACAATACCAATCACAACTTCATCCGGTACTAAGAGCCCCTGGTCCATGTACGACTTTGCTTGTTTGCCCATCTCTGTTTCTTCTTTGATGGCCGCGCGAAACATATCGCCGGTCGAGATGTGCGGAATGCCGAATTCCTCGACGATTCTCTCACCCTGGGTTCCTTTTCCCGCTCCCGGTAATCCGGTTAAGATAATATTCATCTCTACCCCTCCATACGTCAGTAAGTTCACAGCCTATCTTTTGTATTACTTAATAAACCCTTTGTAGTGGCGCTTTACAAGTTGGCTTTCAATTTGCTTCATTGTATCCAGAGCTACCCCGATGACGATAAGGATGGCCGTTCCACCAATCTGAATCGAAGGCGGCAGTCCGCTCACCTTTGAGAAGAAGACCGGAAGAATGGATACAAGTGCCAAGAATGTTGCTCCTGCCAAAGTAATTCGGTTTAACGTTCGAGTAATAAATTGGGCTGTCTCATTTCCTGGACGTATGCCTGGGATATATCCGCCGTTCTTTTTCATGTTGTCAGACATCTGCGTTGGATTAACCTGCACATGTACATAGAAATACGTAAATCCGAAAATAAGGAGAACGTACAGTACCATGCCAATCCAATTCTGAGAACTAAACGTCTGGATGTCAAACGTTTGAATCACCCAGTTGGAAACGGGATGCCCTGGCCAGAATTGAGCAATTGTAGGAGGGAAAATAATCAGCGATAAAGCAAAGATTACCGGAATAACACCGGCGCTGTTTACTTTCAACGGAATGTGTGTGGACTGCCCACCGTACATTTTTCTGCCTACAACGCGTTTCGCATATTGCACAGGAATCTTACGTGCTCCCTGCTGGATGAAAACAATTCCCACAATGATGAGAATAATCGCAAGCAGAATGCCCAATACTTTAACAATATTTAGGAACATCTGATCCTCAGCGCCAATAAACTCTGAGGCATACAACTGTTTCGCACCGTTTGGAATCGCAGCTACGATACCTGCAAAGATAATGATAGAAATACCGTTTCCGATGCCTTTTTCTGTGATTTGCTCTCCAAGCCACATAAGAAAGGCAGTTCCTGCGGTCAGTACAATCGCAACCATCGCATATGTCATAAAAGAAGGATCCTTCACTAGTCCAGGCATCATTCTATTAAAACTGATGGAAAGACCGACTGCCTGAATCAAGCCCAGTACGATCGTGAAATAACGAGTAACCTGGGCAATTTTACGACGGCCAATATCGCCTTCTTTTGACCACTGGGTAAATGTCGGAACAACGTCCATCGACAATAGCTGCATAATAATCGAAGCGGTGATGTATGGCATAATCCCCATCGCAAAGATAGAGAAGTTCTGCAGGGCACCGCCCGAAAATGTATTTAAGAGTCCGAAGATGCTATTTTGCTGTGACAGCTGTTCAAGTACCGATACATTAATGTTCGGCACTGGAACGAAGCTGCCAACTCGAAAGACGACAAGCATCAAAAGGGTAAAAATAACCTTTCGACGCAAGTCGGCAATCTTAAATACATTGGCAATCGTGGAGAACATCAGATCACCTCGGTTTTTCCGCCAAGAGCTTCAATCTTCTCAACTGCAGATTGAGAAAACTTCTGGGCTTGAACCGTCAGCTTCACGTTAAGTTCTCCATTCCCTAAAATCTTCACGCCATCACGTGCATTTTTAATTACACCAACTTCAAGAAGCAATTCAGGCGTTACTACTGTGCCTTCTTCAAATTGGTTCAGTCTATCAAGATTGATTACAGCATACACTTTGCGGTTCGGGTTTGTAAAACCGCGCTTCGGCAAACGACGATACAGCGGGTTTTGACCCCCTTCAAAACCAGGGCGAACACCGCCGCCGGAACGGGCGTTTTGACCTTTATGTCCACGACCGGCCGTTTTTCCGTTACCAGAACCAATACCGCGACCTACACGCTTACGAGTGTGGCGGGACCCTTCAGCAGGTTTGATTTCGTGTAATTTCATCGTTGCACCTCCTCTTTACGCAAGTTATCTATTACTCAGCGATTTCCTTTACTTCAACCATGTGCTTCACTTTTTCCACCATGCCGCGCATAGCCGCATTGTCTTCTTTAACGACTGTGTGGTTAAGTTTACGAAGACCAAGAGCTGCTACAGTTGCTCTTTGGTTTTGCGTACGACCAATTAGACTTCTTTTGAGGGTGATTTGTAATTTTGCCATGAGTCAGTCCCCCCCTAACCTAAAAGCTCTTCCGCAGTTTTACCGCGCAGTTTTGCAACTTGCTCGGCAGTTTTCAGACGGCTTAAACCTTCTAACGTAGCATTTACCATGTTAATCGGGTTGTTAGAGCCTAAAGACTTACTTAATACGTCACCTACACCGGCAAGCTCAAGCACCGCACGAACCGGGCCACCAGCGATAACTCCAGTACCTTCTGAAGCAGGCTTCATGAACACTTTACCGGCGCCGAAGCGTCCGTTGATTTCGTGAGGCAGAGTTGTTCCCACGAGAGGAACTTTAATTAAGTTTTTCTTTGCATCTTCGATGGCTTTACGGATTGCATCCGGTACCTCTTGAGCTTTACCCATGCCAGTACCTACATGCCCGTTCTTATCGCCAACGACTACTAGAGCACTGAAGCTGAAACGGCGTCCACCTTTAACCACTTTCGCAACGCGGTTAATGGCGACAACTCTTTCTTCCAACTCCAGGTTCGAAGCGTCAATACGCATGAAGTTTTCCCTCCTTGTGTAAGGAATTTCGTTCAATTAGAATTGCAGGCCAGCTTCGCGCGCAGCATCTGCAAGAGTTTTAATACGTCCGTGGTACAGATAACCACCGCGGTCGAACACGACTTCTTTTACGCCTTTTTCGATACCGCGTTTTGCGATCAGCTCGCCAACTTTAGCAGCAGCTTCTTGGTTGCCGCCATGGCTCACTTGATCTTTCAACTCAGGATCAACAGTAGAAGCAGAAACGATTGTCACGCCCGCTACGTCATCAATTAACTGAGCATAGATATGCTTAGAAGAACGGTATACGTTCAAGCGAGGAGCTTGAGCAGTACCGGATATTTTCTTACGAACCCGAAGGTGTCTTTTCTTCCGTGCTTTGTTTTTGTCTTGTTTCGAGATCACGTGATTCACTCCTTTCTTACATACGCCTTAGCGATTACTTCTTACCAGTTTTACCTTCTTTACGACGTACGCGTTCGCCTTGGTAGCGAATACCTTTACCTTTATAAGGCTCAGGTCTACGTACCGCACGAATTTCAGAAGCGATTTGGCCTACGCGCTCTTTGTCGATACCTTTGACAATGATTTGCGTTTGAGCCGGAACTTCGAATTCAATGCCTTGTTCCGGAGTGATTTCAACTGGATGAGAATAACCAACGTTTAGTGTCAGGTTGCTGCCACTTTTAGTAGCACGGTAACCTACACCAACGAGTTCAAGCGTTTTAGAGAATCCGTTCGTTACGCCTTCTACCATGTTGGCGATAATGCTACGAGTTGTACCGTGCAGAGCGCGGTGCAGTTTGTGATCGGAAGGGCGTTCAACGTTAATTTCGTTGCCCTCCACTTTCACAATCACTTCTTCATGAAGCGTACGGGTTAACGTACCCTTCGGACCTTTAACAGTCAATACTGTTCCATCAAGCTTCACGTCTACTCCTTCAGGAATAGCGATCGGTTTTTTACCAATACGGGACATTCGTTACACCTCCATTCGTCGTCGAATGTATTACCAAACGTATGCTAGCACTTCGCCGCCTACTTGCTGCTGACGAGCTTGTTTATCAGTCATAACGCCTTTTGAAGTAGAAAGAACGGCGATTCCTAATCCGCCCAGAACACGAGGAACCTCGCCTTTGTTAGCGTAAACGCGCAAGCCAGGCTTGCTGATGCGTTTCAGACCGTTGATGACGCGTTCATTATCCGCACCGTATTTCAGGAAAATACGGAGAATGCCTTGTTTGTTATCTTCTACATATTCTACGTCACGAACGAAGCCTTCTTCTTTCAGCAGGCTCGCAATTGCGTGCTTGATTTTGGAAGCAGGTACTTCCAACTTCTCATGACGTACCATATTGGCATTGCGAATGCGAGTAAGCATATCTGCAATTGGATCTGTCATTACCATATGTTTAACCTCCTTCCCATTCTACGGGATTACCAGCTTGCTTTCTTCACTCCAGGCAGTTGGCCTTGGTATGCTAAGTCGCGAATACAAATGCGGCAAAGTTTAAACTTGCGATACACAGAATGCGGACGACCACAACGTTCGCAGCGTGTGTAGGCCTGTACTTTAAACTTCGGCTTACGTTGCTGTTTCACGATCATTGATTTTTTAGCCACGTGTTTCCCTCCTTATCGTATAGGAATCCGAAATTACTTGGCGAAAGGAGCGCCCAATTGAGTCAAAAGTTCGCGGCCTTCTTCGTCCGTTTGTGCTGTTGTTACGATTACGATATCCATTCCGCGGATAGCATCCACTTTATCGTACTCGATTTCCGGGAAGAGCAATTGCTCCTTCAAGCCAAGCGTGTAGTTTCCGCGTCCATCAAATGCTTTGTTGGAAATACCGCGGAAGTCACGTACGCGTGGAAGAGAGATATTAAATAATTTATCCAGGAAATGGTACATGCGCTCACCGCGCAGTGTTACTTTCGCACCAATTGGCATGCCTTCGCGAAGACGGAAACCAGCGATAGACTTCTTCGCACGAGTAACAACTGGCTTCTGACCAGCGATGATTTCTAGATCACGAACCGCACTGTCCAGGATTTTTGGATTGGATACTGCTTCACCCAAACCCATATTAATAACAACTTTGTCGACTTTCGGAACCTGCATGACAGACTTATATCCGAACTTCTGCATCAAAGCAGGAGAAATCTTCTCTTTATATTGCTCTAACATTCTTGCAGCCATCTAGATGACCTCCTTTCCGACCTGACTACTTATCCAATGCTTCGCCAGATTTTTTTGCGATACGTACTTTCTTTCCGTCTACAACTTTGGAACCGATACGAGTCGGTTCACCCGTTTTCGGGTCTACGATCATTACATTAGAAGCATGAATAGAAGCTTCTTGCGTAACAATACCGCCTTGCGGATTGTTAGCGTTCGGACGAGTATGCTTCTTCACCATGTTTACGCCTTCTACAAGCACACGGCCTGTTTTCGGGTAAGCAGCGAGAATGCGTCCTTTTTTGCCTTTATCTTTACCGCTGATAACAACTACGTTGTCACCGGATTTCACATGCATTTTCTTTTGTTCGGACATGACGGCACCTCCTTATGTTTAACTTAATGCCTTTGTAAGCAGGATTTACAGTACTTCAGGAGCCAGAGAAACGATTTTCATGAAGTCTCTGTCACGAAGTTCCCGGGCAACCGGTCCGAAAATACGAGTTCCGCGCGGGCCTTTGTCATCACGAACGATAACTGCTGCATTTTCATCAAAGCGAATGTAAGAACCGTCTTTACGACGAGCACCGCTCTTAGAACGAACGATTACAGCTTTCACCACATCGCCTTTCTTAACAACGCCACCTGGTGTTGCTTGTTTTACCGAGCAAACAATAACATCACCAATGTTAGCGAATTTACGGCCGGAACCGCCCAATACTTTAATGCACATTAATTCTTTTGCACCGGAGTTATCGGCTACACGCAAACGAGATTGAGTTTGGATCACGGAGAGTCCCTCCCTTCAGATGTAACTAAACGTTCATTTTACTTTAGATAATAACGGCTTTCTCAACCACTTCAACAAGTCTCCAGCGCTTGTCTTTAGACAACGGACGAGTTTCCATGATTTTTACCAGATCGCCGATTTTTGCAGTGTTTTGCTCATCATGAGCTTTGAATTTCTTGGAATATTTCACGCGCTTTCCGTACAGCGGGTGTTTTTTGTATGTTTCGACCAGAACAACAATCGTTTTGTCCATTTTGTCAGAAACAACTCGACCAAGAACCACTTTACGTGCGTTGCGTTCTTCTGCCATGTTTGCGACCTCCTCTCTAATCTATTAGCTAATGCCTAATTCACGTTCACGCAGAATCGTTTTTGCTTTTGCGATATCTTTACGTACTTGACGGATACGTGCAGGGTTTTCTAATTGACCAGTCGCTAATTGAAAACGGAGGTTAAAAAGCTCCTCTTTCAAGGAAGTTACTTTTTGTTCGATTTCGGCAGTGGTTAGGTTGCGAATTTCATTAGCTTTCATTTGCGTCACCACCCAATTCTTCCCGTTTTACAAACTTACATTTAACCGGAAGTTTATGCATAGCCAGACGCATTGCTTCACGTGCCACCTCTTCAGGTACACCTGCCAGCTCAAACATAACTTTTCCAGGTTTTACAATTGCTACCCAGCTCTCAACGGAACCTTTACCGGAACCCATCCGTACTTCAAGCGGCTTCGCAGTAACTGGTTTGTCCGGGAAAATTTTAATCCATACTTTACCGCCACGTTTGATATAACGAGTCATCGCAATACGAGCGGCTTCGATTTGACGGTTTGTTATCCAAGAGGCTTCTAAAGCTTGAAGGCCATATTCACCGAACGTTACTTGAGTACCGCCTTTTGCTTGACCTCTCATTTTTCCGCGATGCTGCTTGCGGTGTTTTACGCGTTTAGGGATCAACATGATTATTGGCCTCCTTCCTCTTCAGTTCTCTTCTTCGCTTGAGGAAGAACTTCTCCGCGATAAATCCATACTTTAACGCCGATTTTTCCGTACGTTGTATCGGCTTCAGCTGTACCATAGTCGATGTCAGCACGCAATGTGTGCAGCGGAACTGTACCTTCGCTGTATCCTTCAGAACGAGCGATATCCGCGCCACCCAGGCGTCCACTTACCATTGTTTTGATACCTTGAGCGCCTGCACGCATTGAACGCTGCAGAGATTGCTTCTGCGCACGACGGAAAGAAATACGGTTTTCCAATTGACGCGCGATGCTTTGTGCAACAAGGTTTGCATCCATATCAGGATTTTTGATTTCATTGATATTGATGTGCACTTTCTTACCAGTCAGAGCAGACAGTGCTTTGCGAAGTTTTTCAACTTCACTACCACCTTTACCAATTACCATACCTGGCTTAGCAGTGTGGATAGAAATATTCAGACGGTTGGCAGCACGCTCGATTTCAACGGTGGAAACAGAAGCGTCTTTCAACTTGGTTTTCACATATTCACGTACCTTCAGATCTTCGTGCAATAAATCAGCATAATCTTTTTCTGCGAACCATTTTGATTCCCAGTCGCGGATAATGCCAACCCGAAGTCCTACCGGGCTAACTTTTTGACCCACTCGCTATCCCTCCTTATTTCTCAGATAAAATTACTGTAACGTGACTTGTACGCTTGTTAATCCGGCTCGCACGACCCATTGCGCGAGGGCGGAAACGTTTCAATGTCGGACCTTCATCAACAAATACTTTGCTAATAACGAGGTTATTAGCATCCAGGTTCATGTTGTGCTCCGCATTCGCAATAGCTGACATTAAAACCTTCTCAACAACTGGAGATGATGCTTTCGGCGTGTGCTTCAGAATTGCAATCGCTTCGCCTACTTGCTTGCCGCGGATTAAGTCAACTACCAGACGCATTTTGCGGGGAGCAATACGAATATTACGAGCTACCGCTTTCGCTTCCATTTGAGTAACCCCCTCTCTTACTTCAACGTATCAATTATCTTCTTGTTTTCTTGTCGGTATCAACGTGACCTTTGAAGGTACGGGTTGGAGCAAATTCTCCAAGCTTGTGTCCGACCATATCTTCGGTTACATATACAGGTACGTGTTTACGTCCGTCGTACACTGCAAATGTGTGACCAACGAAGTCCGGGAAGATTGTAGAGCGACGAGACCAAGTTTTGATTACCTTTTTGTCGCCTTTTTCGTTTTGCTCTTCGACCTTTTTCATTAAATGATCATCAACAAAAGGTCCCTTTTTTAAGCTGCGTCCCATGAACGAACCTCCCTTCGTAATAGAAGTGCGGTGCCTTGCAACCGCACCTTAGTTAAGCAATATTACTTCTTCTTGCGGCTACGAACAATATACTTGCTAGATTGCTTGTTTTTCTTGCGAGTTTTTGCACCAAGCGTCGGTTTACCCCAAGGAGTAAGCGGACCGCTACGTCCGATTGGAGCGCGACCTTCACCACCACCGTGTGGGTGATCATTCGGGTTCATTACAGAACCACGAACTGTCGGGCGCTTGCCTAACCAGCGAGAACGACCGGCTTTACCGATAGTGATAAGTTCGTGTTCTCCATTACCTACTTGACCGATTGTTGCACGGCACTCTTTGCGAATCATGCGAGTTTCGCCTGAAGCCAGACGAACGATTACATAATCGCCATCGCGGCCAAGAAGCTGAGCTTCTGTACCAGCGGAGCGAACAAGCTGGCCACCTTTGCCTGCTTTCAGTTCGATATTATGGATAACTGTACCTACTGGAATATTAGCCAGCGGCAGTGCGTTACCTACTTTAATATCAGCATCCGCACCGGATACAATAGTCATGCCTACTTGCAGACCATTCGGAGCTAGGATGTAGCGCTTCTCACCATCAGCATAGTTAATCAGCGCGATGTTAGCTGAACGGTTCGGGTCGTACTCGATTGTAGCAACACGACCTGGAATACCGTCTTTATTACGTTTGAAGTCAATAACACGATACTTCTGTTTATGACCGCCACCATGATGACGAACTGTGATTTTACCTTGGTTGTTGCGGCCGGCTTTTTTATGCTTCGGCGCAAGCAGAGATTTTTCCGGTGTGGAAGTCGTAATCTCTTCAAAAGTAGACACAGTCATTTGACGGCGACCAGGAGAAGTCGGTTTGTACTTTTTAATTGCCATTTGTTTTCCCTCCTTCGCTCTGTCTTACGAATTAAACACCTTCAAAGAACTCAAGAGCTTTACTATCTTCGCTCAGTTGAACGATAGCTTTTTTCCAGTCAGAACGTTTACCGAAATATTTACCTACGCGCTTCGGCTTACCTTTAACACGCATTGTATTTACGTTTACGACTTTCACATCGAAAATGCGTTGAACCGCATCTTTGATTTCCGTTTTATTCGCACGTAAATCAACTTCGAATACGTATTTGTTGCTGCCCATCATGTCAGCAGTACGTTCGGTAATAACCGGGCGCTTGATAATATCGCGAGGATCTTTCATTATACAAGCACCTCCTCAACTTTAGCGACTGCATCCTGCGTAATCAGCAACTTGTCATGATGCAGAACATCAAGAACGTTGATTCCATTAGCGGAAACGAACTTCACGCCAGGAATGTTGCGAGCGGACAGCGCTACATTGTCGTTATAGTCACCTGTTACAACAAGCACTTTGTTGTCCACTTTCAGATTTCCGAGCACTTTCACCATTTCTTTGGTTTTTGGTGCATCGAAGTTTAGAGCGTCCAATACTACGATTTCCTCGTTCTTTACTTTACTAGAAAGAGCGGATTTAATCGCCAGACGACGAACCTTCTTAGGAAGCTTGTAAGAATAGCTGCGAGGAGTCGGTCCGAAAACCACACCACCGCCAACCCATTGTGGGGAGCGAATGCTACCTTGACGAGCGCGTCCTGTTCCTTTTTGTTTCCAAGGCTTACGGCCACCGCCTCTTACCGCAGAGCGGTTTTTCACAGCATGCGTACCAGCACGACGGGAAGCCTGCTGCATGATAATTGCGTCGGCAAGCACTGCTTCGTTCGGTTCGATACCGAATACTGCATCGGACAGTTCGATTTCACCTACTTGAGAGCCGGCTTGATTGAAAAGTGTTACTTTAGGCATTGCGAGTCCTCCTTTCCTGCTTATTTGCTGCCTTTAATCGCAGATTTTACAACTACGAAGCTATTTTTAGGGCCTGGGATAGCGCCTTTAATCAACAGCAAGTTGCGCTCTGTATCAACAGAAACAACTTCAAGATTTTGCACTGTAATTTTTTCTCCGCCCATACGTCCAGGCAATGCTTTGCCTTTCGGTACACGGTTCGCAGCAACCGGACCCATAGAACCCGGACGACGATGGTAACGGGAACCGTGAGCCATTGGTCCACGAGCTTGACCGTGACGTTTGATAGAACCAGCGAAACCTTTACCTTTCGATGTTCCGGTTACGTCAACAACGTCTCCCTCTGCAAAAATATCAGCTTTTAACTCTTGACCTACTTCGTATCCAGCTAAATCGATGTTACGAAGTTCACGAACGAAGCGCTTAGGTGTTGTATTAGCTTTTGCTGCATGGCCTTTTTCAGGCTTGTTGGCACGCACTTCTTTCTTGTCAGCGAAACCAATTTGAATTGCTTCATATCCATCAGTGGTTTGATCTTTCTTTTGAAGAACCACGCAAGGACCTGCTTCGATAACGGTTACTGGAACTACGATACCTTCAGCAGTAAAAACCTGGGTCATCCCAACTTTTTTACCTAAGATTCCTTTGGTCATGATAGCCACCTCCTATTGAGTAATCAAATTCATGTATTTAGTACGTTCATTTATTGTCGATTCATATGTTCGTTCAAACTTAAACTTACAGTTTGATTTCAATGTCCACACCAGATGGCAGGTCCAAACGCATCAGCGAATCAACCGTTTGTGGTGTTGGATTCACAATGTCGATTAAGCGCTTATGTGTGCGCATCTCGAACTGTTCACGGGAATCCTTATATTTGTGCACCGCACGCAGAATCGTGAAGACGTTGCGTTCAGTTGGAAGTGGAATCGGGCCGGATACCTCTGCACCGGAACGCTTCGCAGTATCAACAATCTTCTCTGCGGACTGGTCAAGAATTCTGTGATCGTATGCTTTCAAGCGAATACGAATTTTTTGTTTTGCCATTTTAGTCCCTCCTTTGTCGCCTATTTTGATAAACAGACAATTCTCAGCGGAAAAACCCGACCTCCAGGCCATGGCATCGGAGCCTGGTGTGTCAGCAACCTCCCGCGTCATCGCGTTCATCAAACCAACATTCAACATTATATCGAAAATATAGGTTGAATGCAAGGTTTTTCTCGTTCTGTATCATTTTTAAATAATGACTCAGACCTTGAATATTCTATCGTATACGAGTTTAAAAAGCAAGAGATGAGCCCTACTTTTTTATCTGGTCTTAATTTTACACTTCTATACAGATTACTTGTTTAGCACCAAATCGTTTTCTTCTCTAATTCTTTCCTATATATATGCACCTTTCAAATGCATAAATCGTCACCAGCTTTCACACGTTAAAGAGGATGAAGTGGAATTCCTACCGCAAACTTATAATACGAGGAGATGAAAACAATGGCTCAGAAAAATAAAAAGAAACAAGATATCCAGGATGTGCATACGCTGATTAATCAAATGGAAAAAACACCGACCACTTCAAATCTGGTGAATGAAATTGAACAGGATGAAATAAACTATCGTGATACCGGCGTGCAGGATCAAAAACAATAAAGTAAAACTCCTGTCAGTGAGTGTGTTCTTCCTCCCCTACTAATGGAAATTACACTTATCGAGGTCTTACTGCCCATTAGACCAAAATAAAAGCGAACGAGACTCTAACCAGTTGTATGGAGTCTCGTTTGTATGTCTCTATTCCCTCCTCTCTCCCAATCATGTAATCACTCCCTCAAAAACAGCCATTTATAGACATTTTTAATTTTCGCCTATTCTAACAAGGACGTTATATACCTATGTTTGGCTTAACTCAATAAAAAGGGTTGTGATTCCCCAAACAAAGTGATACTATGCCTATAGAAAAAACAAACGTTGAAGGGAATTGTTGCTATGCAAGGGATCTCCGAACTGTTCTGGGAAGCCTCAATAGAAGAGATTAAGCGCGGCTATGTCTATCAGGAAGAGGCCGAGCAGTATATCTGCTTAATCTGTGGCCGACGATTTAACCGGGGCATGATTTATCCTTATGAGGACACACTATATGAAGCTGAGAAGTTTACCAGGCTGCATATTACGCATGAGCATGGCTCTACGTTCGATTTCCTGCTTAGCTTAGATAAGAAGCTGACCGGCCTTACTGAGCACCAGAAAGCCATCGTCCGCTACTTCCGGGAAGGAATAAGCGACAGTGATATCGTTAAAGAGCTAGGCGGAGGCAGTACATCAACAATACGTAACCATCGCTTTACGCTTAGGGAGAAAGCAAAACAGGCCAAGATTATGCTCGCGATTATGGATCTGGTGGAAGAAAGAACAACAAAGCCAAACAAATTCATCAGTATCCCTCGTAGTGCAGTCATGGTGGACGAACGTTTTGCTATTACCGAAGAAGAGAATGAAGCCATTCTGCATACCTACTTCAACCAGGGTAAAGACGGGCCGCTGACCGAGTTTCCCAAGAAGGAGAAGCGCAAGGTAGCTATTCTGAAGCACATTGCACAGCGTTTCGAACTAAACCGGCAATATACCGAGAAAGAAGTAAATGAAATACTGAAGGAAATCTATCCGGATTACGTTACAATTAGGCGTTATCTAATCGAATACGGTTTTATGGAGCGCTATCCTGATTGCAGCGCGTATTGGATAAAGCCTTAACGAAAAAAGCGGACTTCGAATACATCGGAGCCCGCTTTTGCTTTACTTTGTTTTATCGGATGCATGCTTCATAAGCAGCGAAATTTCTTTAACTAACTTCTTAGAAGAAGGCGACGTTGCTTGCATTTCTTTCTTTATGCGATCAATCGCTGCGACCGCATCCTTTTGCTCTACTGTTAAAATCCGAACATTATTCCCGAACATCTCCGCAATTTCTCCTCTGGCAGCTTCAAGGTTATCTGAAGCAGGTACGCCCGGTGTTCCTGATGTACCCCCTGTTCCATTTGTCTGCTCTCCACCTACTTTACCGGGAGGGAGCGTTTCGGGAGGACGACTCATATTCGCTGTTCCTGTACCTGATGTTCCTGATGTACCATTCAATACTTTATTCTGCATTGGATCATAGCTTGTAGAAACTATTTCCTTCTTCTCTCTTCCGAGAATTACTGCATCGTCGAGCACAAGCACTTTGATGCCTTCAATCCCTGCTCCGGTTAATCTGGATTGTAAATGCGCGGATATGCCTCCTTCATGAAGCCCCGAACTTCCAATAGTACTGTATACGGACATGCCCGCATTTTGCGAAGTATTTCCTTCATAGTTGTTGGCTTTAACTGTCGAGCCTTCCATTCTGCCCGTATCTTCATTATAACCAGGAATCTGAATCTTTCCGCTATCTGGATGAACGTGTTCTTGTACGTTCGCATTCGCAGTCGGGGGTGCTGCATTTCCATTCTGATTTCCTTGATTGTTGCATCCAGCAAGAATTGCAAGTGCCAGTGCTACAACAACTCCTGTGCTTACCCAATTTCTCTGCATTGTTGTATCCTCCGTCCTTACCAAGTTATGTTTTAAACTATCTGCACGCTTAGTTTTCCCTTTATTTTCCTTTCTAATACGGGCAGTCTCTTAATTTTGAACAAAATTTTCATGCAAGAAAGTTTAATAGTTACCGCCTTTGTACAAAAAGATAATAGACATACAAAACAGGAGGTAAATAGATTGCCCAACGAAGATAAAACAAAGAA
This sequence comes from Aneurinibacillus migulanus, assembly GCF_001274715.1. GTDB lineage: Bacteria > Bacillota > Bacilli > Aneurinibacillales > Aneurinibacillaceae > Aneurinibacillus > Aneurinibacillus migulanus. The sequence goes on from NZ_LGUG01000009.1 coordinate 28,669, forward strand.
AAAAACAGATGTATCCGTATCAAGACGAAACTTCCTGAAAAAATCCGGATACGTACTTGGAGGCGTACTCGCAGGTGGAGTCATTGGAAGCTTAGTGAATGCTGGAGGAAAAAACCCACCTTCAGCCAATCCGCAACAACCAACATCCACTCCCTCTGATTACAACCAGGCATTGATGTATTTTAGACAGGATCAATTTCGCATCGTAGAAGCCGCGACCGAGCGGATTTTTCCTGGTGACGACATCGGGCCTGGAGCGAAGGCCTTGGGTGTCGCTTTTTTCATCGATCATCAGCTGGCTGGTGATTGGGGCTTCAACGGCAGGGATTACATGCAGCCTCCTTTTTATAAAGGGGAAGCTGTACAAGGCTATCAAGGCCGCTTAAAACGAAGAGAAATTTTTGATATTGCATTGCAGGAAATGCAAAACTACAGCCAAAGCAAATACAAGAAAGGTTTCGTTGATTTGACGCCGGAACAGCAGGATGCTGTACTTACCGCGTTTGAGAAGGACGAGGTAAAATTGACAACTGTTTCTCCCAGTGGATTTTTCCGCATGCTGAGAAACGCAACGATTGAGGGTGTGTACGCAGATCCGTTGTATGGCGGAAATAAAAATATGGATGGATGGAAGCTCAAAAACTATCCCGGCAACCAGATGGCGTATACACAAATCATCGACAAAGATGAATTCACAAAAATACCGCCAAAAAGCCTAAAAGACCATCTCCATTGAAGCGAAGAAAGGTGAAAAAAATGAAAAAGTTACCGAAAGTTGACGTCGTCATAGTAGGCGTAGGCTGGGGCGGCGGAATCATTGCTTCAGAGCTGACAAAAAAGGGAATGAAAGTAGTAGGATTAGAACGAGGCAAGGAGCGAAAAACCGAAGATTACCTGATGGTACACGACGAACTTCGTTACGCTTACCGCTATGAATTAATGCAGGATCTTTCTAAAGAAACCATTACGTTCCGCAGCAACGAACGAATTCGTGCCCTTCCGATGAGACAATACGGCTCCTTCTTAATCGGGGATGGCATCGGTGGCGCCGGAGTCCATTGGAATGGTCAAAACTATCGTTTCCTTCCCTATGACTTCCAAATTAAGAGCAAAACGATAGAGCGCTATGGCAAAAATAAAATTCCTGACGGCATGACCATACAGGATTGGGGTATTACATACGAGGAACTAGAGCCATACTTCGATAAATTCGAGAAAATGGCCGGCATCTCCGGGGAAGAGAACCCGCTAGCAGGCAAACGCTCTGCCAAGTATCCTAATCCTCCAATGAAAACAACGCCATCGATGAGAATGTTTATTGATACAGCAAAAAAAATGAAACTCCATCCTTATATTCTACCTTCTGCTAATCTATCTCAAGCATATACTAATCCAGATGGAGTTGCACGCGCAGCGTGTCAATACTGCGGCTACTGTGAACGCTTCGGATGTGAATATGGAGCTAAGGCCGACCCGGTTGTTACGGTTATTCCTGTCGCAAAAAAAACCGGCAACTTCGAGATTCGAACGCACTCTTATGTTCGCCGGATTTTGCATAAAGGCGGAAAAGCTACCGGGGTTATGTATACGGACGTAACGACTGGAGAAGAAATTGAACAGCCAGCCGATATCGTCGTTGTTACAAGCTATGTGTTCAATAATGTACGCCTGCTGTTAAACTCGAAGTTAGGCCGTCCATATGAACCATCAACCGGGAGAGGCGTCATCGGTAAAAACTATGCTTATCAGGTAATGAGAGGTAGTGCCTTGGGCTTTTTTGATAATAAAGAATTCAATACTTTTGCTGGTGCTGGCGCCCTTGGAGCAAGCTTGGATGACTACAATGGTGATAATTTTGATCATTCTGACGTAAACTTTATTCATGGCGGCAACATTGCTATGACCCAAACTGGGCTTAGACCTATTGCCAATAATCCAGTTCCCAAAGGGACGCCAAGCTGGGGTAAAGAATTTAAGACCCAATCCGTTAAATACGCTAATCGGACATTAACTGTTGCCGGTCAGGGCTCATCGATGCCTTTTAAACATCACTATCTGGATCTTGATCCGGTATATAAGGATGCCTTTGGAGATCCGCTCATCCGCATGACCTTTGATTTTGAAGAACAGGACCGCCAACTTGCCAAGTTTCTGGCTACAAAATGCGGGGACATTCTCAAAGAAATGGGGGCAAACCGCGTTGACGTTAACATAAACTTGGGGCCTTACGATATTATGCCGTATCAATCTACACACAATACCGGCGGAGTCATTATGGGGAATAGCCCGGATACATCGGCCGTAAATAACTACCTACAGATGTGGGATGCAGAAAATGTATTCGTAATAGGCGCTTCCGCTTTTCCGCATAATAGTGGCTATAACCCTACCGGAACGGTAGGAGCTCTCGCTTACCGTGCCGCTGAAGGTATCATCAAATACCATCAAAAAGGCGGTTCACTTGTATGATAAGCAATATCGGCATTCCTGGCTTGATTCTCATTCTTGTGATTGCGCTTATTGTTTTCGGCCCGCAGAAGCTGCCGCAGATTGGTCGCGGCGCAGGCGATGCCCTGCGCGAATTCCGACAATCTACAAAAGGAATTCTGGAGGATTCGCCAGAGCCACAAAATCCAGATAAAAAAACGTAAATTTCCTATAAAAAAACAGTCCTGTCGCTCAGGACTGTTTTTTCTTCATTATTGTATCTGTCTGCTTATGCTTGATTAATCTTCCGGTTAATCTCACGGCTAATCTCTGCTAACTCACCTGCCAGCTCAGCAACATTGCTGGAGGCGTCACGCATTTCCTGTGAGACCATCTCCAGATTTTTAATATCGGAGGTTACCTTCTTAATGCCAGCAAGCGACTCAGTGATCGCCTTCATGATATCCTGAAAACTCGTTTTTGCCTCGGAAGCATGACTGATTCCCGCCTCTACCATATCAGTCGTTCCATTCAGCGAACTTACTACCTCCTGTACATCCGTCTGTGAAACTTGTACCAATTCAGAGATTTCGGTTAGTGCTTTACTGGTGTCATCGGCCAGTTTCTTCACTTCATTCGCCACTACCATGAAGCTACGACCATGTTCTCCGCCAGCACGCGAAGCTTCAATAGCTGCATTGAGCGCTAGAATGTTGGTCATCTTAGAGATTTTCTGGATAAATTCGATGATGGTCTCGATTTGATTAGAGCTCTCGCTCAGCTTTAGGATTTTCTTATGCACACCCTTGAAGAACGCCTCGATTTGCTCCATTGTCTCGAAGGTCCTGTCAATAATCTCCTCTCCTGTTGTTGCATGTACTACGATATTTTCGGAACTCGCCTCAATTCGTTGCGCATCCTCGTATACCTTCTCTGTCGCGTAAAACATCTCGCTCGCAGACGAGCTGGTTTCCTCTGCCGTAGCGGCCAGTGTTTCACCCGATTCTACTAGTTTACGTTGTACCTGTTTAATCTCTTCCTGCACACGCATTCGATCCTTAATATAAATAGCGATATACGATTCCATAATAATTTGGGTATCAAGGTTAATCAGCCCTGATAGTGCTGTGGTAAGTTCAATCCCCCTGGTTACGTCATGGCGAACATACTTCTCCATTATGCGCTGAATAAAGAACTCCATAATCACCTGATTGGCGGCAATATACCAACTGGGCAAGAGGCGAACTCTGTTATGGACGTCACCGATGCGCATCCGGTTCTTCACATAGTCCAGGTCTACTTGGTCTGTAGCTAGACTCTCACAATACCTGACAAACGTTTTACCCAGCCTCTCTACTGTGGAATTCTCCCGAATAATACTCTGAAGCTCGTCGTTTTCCATAAGCTTCTTATAGAAAACCTCTACCAGCTCGTGTGCAAGCTCGCTTATCAGCGATTTACTTTCCACCAAAAGCTTCAATCGGGAAGGTGTAAGATTAAGAAAACGCTTACGTTCCTCCAATTCCGCTTCTGTTATATGTTCGAATACGTTAGGTCTTCCACTCTGCGTTCGTTCCTGATAATCTTCCATCTGATTTTCTAATGTAGGATGCATATTTCTTCTCTCCTTTATCTGTCTCAGGGTATTCTATATCCTCGGGTATAAATCCCACATGATTCCGTTTTTGTATCTTTTTATAATATATCTATTTTATCATATTTTTCTTCCGAACATGACATTTATCATATGCATTCGATAGGTTTTCTTCCAGATAACTAACCATTGGTCGCAGGTATATAGAATTAAAAACGCTTGTTTTTTCTTTTTTCTTACTTCCAACCACAAAAAAACGCCAGTGTATCAAAATAGCCGTATACAAAAACGCTGTATCTGTAGTAACAATTTACATTATACTTTACCTAATGGAATTTATATCCACGATGTATCACATAAACGAATTTAACTACATTTTTCATTGCTTTACTTATTTACACTTGAAAGGAGAATTTTTTCATCGTGAAGAAACCATTGTATAAAAAATGGTGGTTTTGGTTGTTATCTTTAACTATGCTTGTAGCTATTGGGTATGCAGGAGAGAATAAGCAGCGAAAAGACGCTGTAGCAGCAGTAGCTCCGTCAGCAAATAGTACACGACTTGCCGAACAAGCTAAAGAGAAAACAACACCCACTGAAGAGCCAAAGCAAGAAGCTAGTAATAGCAAACATCAAAAACTGGTTTTACAATTCGAACAACAAATATATGAAATCGAAAAAACAGCCTCAGCAGCTGGTGAAAAATACAATATCGTTGCTGAAAAGTTCAGCAACGGACAAGCAAGCCTCTCCGATGCATACGAGGCAGCCAACAATGCCAAGAAAGAATGTGAAGCTGTACAACGTGCATATAACAAATTGCGCGTTCCGGCCGGCTTACCAGATAATATATCGACTCTTCTTGCTGAATCAAAAAACAAGCTTTCTATCGCGTATTCCTCAAAAACAAAAACAATGGAATATTTAATGAGTTTTCTGCATGATAAAAAGCCAAGCTCTCTTGAAATGATGAAAAAAGAAGGCGATTTTTCCAATCGGCTTGTATTACAAGGAATTACGAAGCTGATGAGAGCCAAAGAGTTAACTGGCCTTAAGAGCGAGGTTTAGAAAAAATAACCCTGACATATATCCTTTTTCATCTAGGATTTCATGTCGGGGTTATTTTTGATCTGCTCATGCAACACAGCCTTCAGTCAAAAGTCAGTAGTTACGTTTTTATAAAAGCCCGGATAGAGGTATAGAATAAAAAATTCATTAAAAGACAGGAGATGATTTATCTTGTTAACAGCCTTGCTTATTTTTGGCATGCAACTTATATTAATGCCCATCGTTACACTGCGTACCATTCTTCTTGTAAAAAATGAAACCAAGAAGGCGTCTGCCATAGGTGTGTTAGAAGCGGTTATCAACGTTTTAAGTTTGGGGATTGTTTTTTCTGACATGTCTCGCATCATTAATATAGCGGCTTATGCTTTAGGGTTCGGGTGTGGACTTTATATAGGTGGTTTAGTCGAAAGAAAATTAGCAATTGGCTATGTTACTTATCAAGTCAGCCTACTAGATAAAAACTATGAATTAATTGATACCCTACGAAAGGAAGGGTTTGGCGTTACCATTTTTGAGACCGAAGGGATTAGTGCCCGTCGCTCTCGCTTGGAAGTACTAGCTAAAAGAACACGAGAAAAAGAGCTATTAGCTATCATTAATGAAATAGCTCCAAAAGCGTTTGTTGTTTCTTATGAGACTCGTACTTTTAAGGGAGGGTATTTAACAAAGGTAATGAAGAAAAACGAGAAATTAAATACGAACGAAAAAACAGTACAGCGACATAACTAACCCAATCCACTCGCTACTGGCACACTATTATAATTCATCTTAGAGTTGAACCTGACATGGTATCCTTCTTTGTAAAGGATACTATGTCAGGCTTTTTATTTCTGACCTCTTTTAAGAGGTTGGTACACATTCTCAGTGAATTGTTTCATAATCAATGGAAGCTGCTGATCACGACGGAAAAGCAGCACATTAACCAGCTTTTCTCTTTCGTATGCGGATACTTGCCACTCATCAGGAATAAGAGATACGATTTCTTCCAGCAAAAGTCGCGGGATGGTTCGGATGATTTGCAATTGTTTCTCGAAAGCCGCTTCATCCTTAATAAACCGTCCCATAATTTGATGTGTAGCACTTCGCAGGAGAGTATCCGGCAGCGCCTCCAGCTCGGAAAGAGACCAGGAGTAGGACCCTAGAATCTCTGACTGATCAATCATCCACAATCTATACTCGCCAGTCGCCTCTTCCTGAAGCAAAATATTTTTCCGGGTGCGATCGCGATTATATAGCCAGTAATCTAGCAGAATAATACCGGCAAGCGAATCAACATTCGTAATTATCTCCATATTAGAAGCTGTATATCCATTCTTACAATTTTCAATATAAAGAGAGGCAAACTGTCGCTTTGTATAAACAAAGCGATCCATATCAGGAATATTGCCATAAAACTCTGGAGGAATCTCCACTATGCGAGCACACGGTACAGGAAGTTGCATAAACCTTGCCAAACAGTAGCCGATCCACTCATTGGCAAGCATCTTTTCAAATTCCGGTTTAAGGAATTTGACAACATAATCGCGTCCATCATCAAATGTGATGAGGTGGGCACCCGATTTCCCTTCTACCTTTCTTTGATATGCTACAGGCTGAATCATGGATACTTCACCTTCCCAACGAGTGTTCGCAACAGTTCGGTATAACGTGGTGCGATACACTCCATGGCGAATTTCTCCTGCACCTGTCTGACGGCGGCGCGCGACATCTTTTCATACCTTGCTTGGTCCATGTCTACAATTCTATATATGTGCTTTATCGCCTCGCGTGTATGCCCCTCGCGAAAAAGAAGCCCGGTTTTACGATGTATGACAAGTTCAGGAAGAGAAGTGACTCCCGGAGCAACAACCGGCACGCCGCAAGCCATTGCTTCGATGAATGTATTTCCAAACGATTCCCCTCGTGTTGTAGCGAGGGTGCAACCGCCGGTTTCGCGAATTTTTGCATATATATGAGGCATTTCCTGATACGGAATCACTGGAAACCACTTTACAATATCATCAAGCTTCTGTTCGATTCTCCGTGCAGCGAATTTGTCCCGCTGTACGCTTTGCGCACCACCAATAACCCAGAACTCTATGTCATTCCGCTCTTTTTGAATAAGGTCGGCAATTCGCAACAACAGCTTCCAGTTTTTCCGCCTATCAATCCGGCCAATCCAACCGATTACCTTTTTACCCGCGGTTACGGTAGGAGGTGTATTGTGGTGGATATCAGCTCCAGCTATAGGTCGAAAAAACGATGTATCGACGCCATTATAAATTACCTGAATGGGAATGTTCTCTGTAAGAATAGAAGCCAGACGTTTTTGATAGAGGGAAGGAACAACAATCGTAGCTGGTTGAATCGGGCGAAAATCCTTGATATGGGGACTAAGCTTATTTATCTCCGGCGTACGCGCCTCTATAATCACCGGACCGTCAAATTCTGCCTTTCCCAGCCAACGATAGGCGTCTGCTGTATCGACTACAATAATTGCATCATAACGTCCGTTCCGAATAATAGATACGATTTTATTTTCATCTTTCGTCAAATAAACTGGGGCGACACCGTCCATAATATGCAATCCACCGCGATCAGTCGTATACAGAAATTCTGTGAAAATCCCTTGCTGTTTAAAGTAAATGGCGCGATTCCTCCAACCAGCGTTCACCCCTCCTACCGTCAAAAGACGCCAAATAACCAGTACTTTCATAATAACCTCCTGTCACTGGACCTTTATGTGGCAGGTGATGGAATTATGATTTTGACTTTTTCTGTTTCTTCTTCTTGCCTTCATTTAGAAGTCTATGAACATTTTTCATAACGTCTTCGATTAGCGGCTTTTGTTTTGATGCTTCTTGCTGGCTTTGTTTTGACGCCCACTGCTGTTGACTTTGTTTTTGTAGCTCCTTAACATAATCAGGTAGCTTCCTCTTCTTTTTGCCCATTTCTCCCCATTCCTTTCTCTCCTGTTTTTCCAGGAATGCATCAATTTTTCCCTTGACCTTTTCTGGGTCACGCCCTTGCAACACCAAGACTTTTATCCATTCTTCCTTAAAAACCTTGCGCACAAGTCCTTCCAGCTTTGCGTAGTGCTTCTTTTGATCATCGACTGTTAGTAGCGATTCAGAAAGTTCAATGGCAATGCCCTCTGCGTCTTCTAGCCTTTTACTGAACAACGTTTTGAACATGTGACGGGCGCTCTCTTCCATTTCCATATAGTGCTGCCATTCAGCATATAACTTAGGATTCATCTCCCGTACATGTGAAAGAAAAAGCTCTTTATACTCGTCACCCAGACTAGTCAGCAATTTTCTTGGATACGGGTACGTCCGATCGCGCCAGACGGTCCTGCCAACATCAATAACCTTTAATGTTCCATCTTGTTGGAGATAAATTTGTCTTTTGTGGTGATCGATGCGATCAAAGCCAATCTGTTGAAACGTAACCAGCATTTCGATTAACTTAAGCGATAGCTCTTTCGTTAATGGCTGTGATTGCAAATATTCGCGTAGGTCAATACCTCTGACCATCTCCATTACAATATAGTTTTGACCTTTACTGTAAATGCGCGGAAAAAGGCCTGTTTCCTGTCCGAGCGAGAGGGCATAATGTTCACGCTCGCAATCTTCAGGGTTGCCGTACACTTTGGCACATGTATTTTCATCGATTTGAAATACAGCTCCCTGCCGTCCTTTGCCGATCATGGTAAGGGATGTGGGATTTTCGACCTCTACGTCCGCCTGCTCTTGATTGATTACCTTGATTTTTTTAAGCTGCTGTGCGATCTCTTGATCATTCATTCTGTGTCCCCCTTTCCTCCGCTCGCGGGGAATATAAGATGAGAATCGCTGCCAAGTATGAAGCGCAATGAAGATTCTTGCATATGGGCCCCCTGCAACGTAACATGCTGGCCAAAAATGCTGTGCGAGATAGGAGAAGGAATATCAAGGATTCTAGCCTTCTTCAGACAAATGCTGTTCTCTATTGTGCAATTCATTAACTCTGTTCCGTCTTGAATGGATACATAAGGACCCACTACAGCATTTTTTAGTGTACATTGATTCCCGATAATGACAGGACCTTTTAAGACACAGTTTTCCAGCTTTGTTTGTGCGCCGACTTGCACTTCGTTTCCTAATTGTCGGGACAGCATCCAGCGATTGGCCTCCAGCCATCGTTGTAGTGTACCTACGTCCGTATATGGCTCTTTCGTAATCGAATAGGCAAGCGGAAATCCATGTTGGATGAGCCATTGGATTGCATCAGTAATTTCGTATTCTCCTCTTGCGGAAGGTTGAATATGCTGAATGGCCATGAAAATATTTGCATCAAATAAATATGTGCCAATGACAGCCAATTTGCTGCGTGGCCGTTTTGGCTTCTCTTCAATGCTTACAATCCGGTTGTCACTGATTTCGGCAATCCCATAATCCTGTGGAGTATCCACTTCCGCAAGAAGTAGTGCGCTTTTATCTCCCCCGGACGCTGCAATCAGCGTTTCAAGCGGCTCAGCAGTTAAGTTATCTCCTAACAGAAGCAGAAAGGAATCCGTACCGACAAACTCTTGCGCACTGGCAAGTGCATGAGCAACTCCCAACTGTTCTGTCTGAAAAATGTAATGAAATGTAACTGGTAAATTACTTGAAGCAAGATAATCAACGATACTTTTTTGTTGCGGATTCATGACAATGCCGATTTCCTCGATTCCTATATCGGTCATTCGATTGATACAATGCTCAAGTAACGACCGATTGGCTACTGGGAGCAATGTTTTAGGAAGTGTACTCGAAAATGGCTTCATTCTTTTGGCTTTTCCCGCGCAAAGGATAACTCCTTTCATCAGTAATCGCCTCTTTCACCAATACCGATGCCGACATAACAATACCCCAAATCACGCATAGCAGATGGATCAAGCGCATTCCTGCCATCAAACAGATAAGGCTGTGTTACCAAGCCTTTCACTTTGCTCCAGTCCAGATCAAGAATCTCTCTCCACTCCGTAGCAAGAATAATCGCGTCCGCCCCCTTTAACGCTTCATAAGGCGTCAGCTTATACACTACTTGGGGATATATTTTTTTGACGTGTTCCATCCCCTGTGGATCGTAGGCGTTGACAACCGCTTTGTTTTGCAACAGCTGTTCAATGATTTTTAACGAGGGAGCTTCACGGGTATCATCTGTTTCCGGTTTGAATGTCAAGCCGAGCAATGTAATTCTCTTCCCTGAAAAAGAACCCATGGTACGCTGAATTCTTTTCATAAACCAGGTAACCTGCGTCTGATTAACATCAGAAGCAGCTTGTAGAATAGGAAGTACTATTTTCTGTTCTCTAGCCAGATTAAGCAGTGCAGTGGTATCTTTCGGAAAGCAGGAACCGCCATAGCCGATGCCGGCACGAAGAAATTGTGGACCGATCCGGCTATCCATTCCCATTCCTTCGGTTACTTTCATAATGTTGGTTCCTGTTTTCTCACAAAGTCGTGCCAGTTCATTTACGAAAGAGATTTTTGTTGCCAGAAATGCATTCGCGGCGTATTTAATCATTTCTGCATCGCGGATGGTTGTATAAAGAATAGGTGCCTGTGCTCTTTCATAAAGTGTCGCCATCACCTTCTTTGCTGTCTCTGTTTCACAGCCGATTACTACCCGTTCGGGATGGAGCGCATCGTAAAGCGCTCTGCCTTCTCGAAGAAACTCTGGATTAGAGACAATATCGACGGAAAAAGACAGATTCCTTTTCTTCAATTCATCAGTAATGATCGCTTTAATTTTATCTCCTGTACCCACTGGAACGGTGCTTTTCGTAACAACGACTTTGTATCTATCCATCATTTGTCCAATCTGTCTTGCTACCATTTCTACATACGATAAATCTGCGGAGCCGTCCGGGGAAGAGGGTGTACCGACAGCGATAAATAGAACATCGCACCTCGCTATCCCTTGTTTCAAGTCGTCCGTAAAAGAAAGATTTCCACTACCTCTATATTGTTCCAGTCTCTTTTCTAGACCCTCTTCATAGAATGGAAGAACTGATCGGTTAAGTTTGGAAATCTTCTCCCGGTCGCTGTCGATAGCGATGACTTTGTGATCCCAAGCAGCAAACGCAATGCTTGTTGTTGTGCCTACATATCCTGTTCCGATAACCGCCACATCCACATGAGTCACCCCACTCATACCTTTTCGAAAATTTTAAAATTATTAATGCAGTATATGCTGTAAGGGCATAAAGGAAGCGGCAAACGCATATAGGCGAATATGTATTTTTGTATAGTCGCTTTACAATTCATAATAAAAATATACAAACTGTGTTTGCTAGCTCGCATTCGCGTCGAACTGGACTTGGCGATGCAAGTGCAACGCAGCCTGTTAAGTGAGCCAGTTCACGGGAAAAACGTATTGCCGCTCGGTCTTTTTCGTTCGCTGTACCACGCGCCTCGCGAGTTTTTCAGGTAATTGAAAAAACGCACGCAAAAAGACGGGCTATTACCACCCGTCTTTTCATATCAATAGACCTATTATCTCTTTTTCTTATGACATCAAGCAGATGCAGAGGCTGTACTAGCTTGCGGCACAGTGGCATCATGGATAAGTTGTTCCAGTCGTTCCCGATGCTTAGCCGTCTCCTGCTCACTCCATCCGAGTGTTTGTCCCATGTAAGCTATAACTGGAACCATCCATTGTCGTACTTGACTAATGGCAAAGTATAAAGCACCCGTACGACGAACGAAGTAGTCTTCCGGTGTAGCAACCATCTCTTCTTCCATCGCATAGACAAGCGAGGCAAAAACTCCTTTCGACAGACCCGCCTTTTCCGCTTCTTCCCCGCGCTCACGAACAATCGTATAAATGCGGGCTACATTGGAGCCATAACGGCGAGCCAAACGTTCCGCTTCTTCAGCCGATAGTCCGACGGCAACGCCCTGTGTGACCTGTTTTTTTACAAATGACTCAAAACCAGCCGAACCACCTACATCGCCGCCCGATAGACGGGTACTATCGGTAGAACAGCCCGGATATGAGCCCTGTCCCTCTTCCTTCAGTTGGGAAGCTACCAGATCTACGATTCGCTCTGCCATCTTCCGATATCCGGTTAGCTTACCACCCGCAATCGTCAGAAGCCCGGATTCCGAGATGAAAATCTCATCCTTACGGGATAACTCAGAAGGTGACTTACCGTCTTCGTGAATGAGCGGACGCAAACCGGCCCAACTGGACTCCACATCTTCAGCTGTTAGTTTCAATGTAGGAAACATAAAATTCGCCGCCCGTATAATGTAGTCCCGATCTTCTATCGTCATTTTCGGATTAGCAATATCTCCGTGATAGTCTGTATCAGTTGTTCCTATATACGTTTTGCCTTCACGCGGAATGGCGAACACCATCCGTCCATCAGGCGTATCAAAATATACCGCCTGGCGGAGCGGGAACCTTGTTCCATCGATAACCAGATGTACACCCTTTGTCAGATGCAGACGTTTGCCTTTTTTCGAACCGTCTTTCTCCCGAATTTTGTCCACCCAGGGGCCTGCCGCGTTAATAACTTTTTTAGCGTGAATGTTGTATTTCTCACCACTTAATGTATCAACAGCCGTGATACCTACAATCTTTCCATTCTCATACAGAAGCTCCTCAGCCTTCACATAATTCACCGCCCGCGCTCCTCGATGTACTGCTTCTTTCATAACCTCAATCGTCAGGCGTGCATCATCGGTCCGATATTCCACATAATAGCCTCCGCCTTTTAAATTATCGGTACGCAACAGTGGTTCCCTAGTCAATGTCTCCTGTTTGTTCAACATCACGCGGCGTTCGTCCCTCTTAACTCCAGCCAGCGTATCATATACGCGTAAGCCAATAGAGGTGGCAAACTTCCCGTATGTGCCGCCTTCGATCATTGGGAGGAGCATCCATTCGGGCGTCGTTACATGTGGCGCATTTTCGTATACAATGGCTCGCTCTTTACCAACTTCGGCAACCAGCTTAAACTCGAATTGCTTAAGATAACGCAAACCGCCATGTACCAGCTTAGTGGAGCGGCTAGATGTTCCCGCAGCAAAATCCTGCATTTCTACAAGCGCAGTCTTCATTCCCCGGGATTGGGCGTCAAGCGCGATACCTGCTCCTGTAATACCTCCACCGATAACAAGAACATCGAACGATTGTGTTTCCATATCACGTAAAATCTGCTGACGTTGAACGCTCGCAAATGATTGTTCCATGTAAATTCACTCTCCTACACCATATAGTATGAACCGAATGAGATTAATTATCTTTTTCCCAAAAACAAAAAGACCACAACAAGATCCTATGGAATTCAAGGATCTGTTGTGGTCTTCTCCGATTCTCCGACCAATATTAACTTCTACAGTCTTAGCACCTATAAGTATAGCATAATCCCCACCTGGCTTCAACTGCATGGAATTCTAATCTAATCATTTAAGCTTAAAGCCCATGGTTGCCTCTACTGCTTTTTTCCAGCCTGCATACAACCGGATGCGTTCGCCCTCCTGCATCCGCACCTCGAACCGCTTCTCTATCTGCCACTGGGAAGCAATCTCGTCACGACTCTTCCAGAACCCTACAGCTAACCCCGCCAGATATGCCGCACCAAGCGCGGTCGTTTCATTAATCGTAGGACGCTCTACCGGTACACCAAGAATATCGCTTTGGAACTGCATCAGGAAATCATTTTTTACTGCGCCCCCGTCCACGCGTAATGTCTTCAACTCGATTCCGGAGTCGGCCTCCATCGCGGAGAGTACATCCTTCGTCTGGTATGCGAGCGATTCCAACGTAGCACGGATAAAATGCTCCTTCTCCGTTCCGCGCGTTAATCCGAAAATCGCCCCCCGTACGTCGCTGTCCCAATACGGTGTACCCAATCCAACGAAGGCGGGCACCATATAAACACCGTCTGTTGATTCTACACGCGCCGCATACTGCTCACTGTCAGCAGCCGATTTCAACATGCGAAGGCCATCCCGCAGCCACTGGATCGCCGAGCCTGCGACAAAAATACTGCCTTCAAGCGCATATTCCACTTTTCCATCAATTCCCCAGGCCAGTGTGGTCAGAAGTCCGTGCTCTGACTTTACCGCTGTCTCCCCGGTATTCATCAGCATAAAGCATCCTGTGCCGTACGTATTTTTGGCCATGCCCGACTCGTAGCATGCCTGTCCAAATAACGCCGCCTGTTGGTCACCAGCCGCGCCGGAAATCGGAACGCGCTCGCCGAAGAAGTGATATTCCACAGTTTCTCCGTATACTTCCGAGGACGGGCGAACTTTCGGTAACATTGTATGGGGTACGCCGAGCATCTTCAACAGCTCTTCATCCCATTTTTGCTCATAAATATTATACATAAGTGTACGTGAAGCATTAGAGTAGTCGGTTACATGTGCTTTACCGCCGGTTAGGCGCCAAATAAGCCATGTATCAATCGTACCGAATAGCAAGTCTCCATTCTCCGCCTTCTCTCTCGCCCCTTCGACATGATCCAAAATCCATTTCACTTTGGTCCCAGAGAAATAGGCATCGATTAGAAGTCCTGTCTTGTTCCGTACCATATCCGAGTAGCCCTGAACCTTTAATTCCTCACAAATATCAGCTGTCTGGCGCGATTGCCAAACAATGGCATTATAAACTGGATTCCCCGTATTTTTATCCCATACAACTGTGGTTTCCCTCTGGTTTGTAATACCAATAGATGCGATTTCCTTCGCGCTGATGTTCGATGTTGAAAGCACTTCAGCAATGACCGCCAGAATAGAGCCCCAGATTTCATGCGCATTATGCTCTACCCATCCCGGGTTAGGGAAGTACTGTCGAAATTCTCTCTGGGCAACGGTTACAATTTCTCCTTGCCTATTAAACAGAATGGCACGTGAGCTTGTTGTTCCTTGGTCTAAAGCCAGTACATATTTTTTTTCCATGAACGTCCGCTCCTTTTAATACATATAGTGTTTGATATATCTTAAGGAAGAAAAACTAACTTATAGAATAATGCGCCGAGAGCACCACCAATCACCGGACCTGCAATCGGAATCCAGGCATAGCCCCAGTTCGATGGGCCTTTGCCCGCAATCGGCAACACCGCATGGGCAAGACGCGGACCAAAATCCCTCGCTGGATTAATCGCATAGCCTGTCGTACCTCCGAGCGAAAGCCCGATGCTAACAATAAGAAATCCTACAACAAAAGGATTAAGGCCATCAGCAAATTTATTTGCACCGATTGCGAGAATTCCAAGGACAAGCACAAATGTTCCGATGATTTCACTTATTAAATTAGCTGCACGATGGGGGATAGCTGGAGCTGTAGCAAAAACTCCTAGTTTATCCGCCGGACTTTCAGTCACTTTCCAATGCGGAAGATAATGTAGCCATACTACCACAGCACCGAGAAATGCACCGATTATTTGAGCCACAATATACATCGGCACATCTGCCCAAGGGAATTGGCCCACAATAGCAAGCCCAATCGTTAAAGCTGGATTCAAATGCGCGCCACTAATACCACCAACCGCATATGCCGCCATAGCTACTGCCAGCCCCCAACCAAGCGTAATCACAATCCAGCCAGCGTTATGCGCTTTCGTTTTGTTCAATACGACTCCACCCACTACGCCATCCCCCAGAATAATCAAAAGCATCGTCCCTACTATTTCTCCTAAAAACGCCGACATCCCTGTACCCCTCCTCCGGTTTTTTCGAAGAAAATAGAAAACCCACAGCAAACATTCCCTAAAGAACTTAGGGCATCACTGTGGATCTCCATGTCTCCATCACTACAATTAACTTGTATATCAAGCCACATCTGTTGATTATCCCTGTCTATAAGGATAACAAAGATAGTGCTACACAGAAAGACACTCTGTTTTACTCTTAATTTTTCGCTTTTCCAGTATTCCAGGTTAAAGCCAGGAAGAAGATAGCGAGGACGCAGGAACCGACAAGCAAGACAAATCCTCCATCCCATCCAAACATATCAACAATATAGCCCATAGCAGCATTGGCGAATGCCGCACCACCCAAATAACCGAAAAATCCCGTTAATCCTGCTGCTGTACCTGCAGCTTTCTTCGGAGCAAGATCAAGTGCATGCAGACCAATCAACATAACCGGACCATAAATCAGAAAACCAATACTAACCAGTGCAATATTATCGATAAGCGGATTGCCTGGCGGGTTCAACCAGTATATAAGCACAGCAATCAATACACCGACCATGAATAAAATACCTGCCGGTGCCCTACGACCCCTAAATAGCTTGTCACTCATCCAACCGCAAAGCAGCGTACCAGGAATTCCAGCATATTCATACATAAAATAAGCCCATCTAGAATTATCATTGCTAAATCCTTTGACTTCTGTCAAATAAGTAGGCGCCCAGTCCACTACTCCGTAACGAACAAAATAGACGAATACATTAGCCAAAGCGATAAACCACAAGAATTTATTAGTAAGTACATATTTAAATAAGATCTCTTTAGCAGTAAGCTCTTTTTCCCGATCTTCAACATTATCATTCGGATATTCATTCTTATATTCCTCTATTGGAGGCAATCCCACTGATTGAGGAGTATCACGCATAGTAATGATTACATAAATCCCAATAAGGACCGCTACAATTCCGGGAAGGAAAAAAATACTGTTCCATGTTGCGAAAAGCAAAATTCCTAAACTTGCAAGAGGTGCCGTAAGCCCGCCACCTACATTGTGGGCGACATTCCAGATTGACATTTTCGTTCCACGTTCGCTAATGGAGAACCAGTGTACCATCGTTCTTCCACTCGGAGGCCAGCCCATCCCCTGAAACCATCCGTTGATAAACATCGCTACGAACATAATAGCAATGCTGGAAGTAAGGAATGGTACAGTACCGAATAAAATGTTTAATATCCCCGACAAAATAAGTCCAGCTGCAAGAAAATAGCGGGGGTTACAACGGTCCGATACGATACCCATAACGAATTTACTAATGCCGTATGCAATAGATACAGCTGATAATACAAGCCCTAATTCCCCTTTTGAAAAACCTTGTTCCGTAAAGTAAGGAATCGCAAGAGAAAAATTCTTCCGTACCAAATAATACCCTGCATATCCAATAAAAATCCCTAAAAACACTTGCAAACGGAGCCGGCGATACGTGCTATCGACCTGTTCTTCCGGCAAGCGCTCAATGTGAGGGGCAGGGCGAAAAATGTTTGCAATTTGCTGCCACATATTCTTACTCCTTTCTGTTCTCTATTTTGTGTTTATCTGGTTTATAAAATGAATTTCCCTCCCTTTTCTTTTGCCCATTTTTAATTAAAGAACAGAGAACAAAAACAAAAAAACCATAAAAACACAGGCAGAAAGGAATACCTCACCCTGTTTTTATGGTTACGTCTCAATATCTCCAACCAAATGGCTGTATTAACTTTTTAGTAAATTCAATATAGCATAGTTTTAAGAAATTGTGAATGCGTTTTCTTTTATTTTTTTCCCGCAAAGTGTTTCCATATCTCTCTTCGTGAGGTAGTAACCGCTATAGCGCCTCCATCCAACGCCATCTCTGCATCTTCAATCGTACGAATCAGACCGCCCGCCAACACAGGAATCTTCACTTTTTCGTATACTTCTGCAATAATATGTGGCATCACTCCCGGCAATACCTCAATGAAGTCCGGCTGTGTCTGCTCCACGAGCCGATAGCTGGTTTCCAACGCATTCGTATCCAGTAAAAAGAGGCGCTGAATAGCCAATACCTTGTTCTTCCGGGCTGTCATTACGGCGCTTTTGCGCGTAGAAATCACACCTGCCGGTTTAATCTCCTGACATAAAAATTCGGTCGCATATTCATCATTACGCAAGCCCTGTATCAGATCGACATGAACGAGCATCTTTTTATCATGCTGACGGGCGGTCTGAACAATGCTTTTAATCTGTCCGATATGACTGTCCAGCAACACCATATATTCAAAGCGGCTACGCAAAAGTACCTCGAAGTCTTTCATCTGACGCACGGCGGGCAATACTTTCTGGTTAAATATGTTCACCTTTGCTCACACCCTGTCTTCAAATTATATTGCTCTTATTGTAGCACGGGTATGTAGTGTTTCAAACATTACTTCTTCCACTTCTTTCATTGTAGCATCAGTGGATTCAACCGTCTCGAACAGCCTGTTTACCTTCGTGGCGACAATGGCCGGAAATATATATTCGTACATTCTGATAAACGAACCGGCAAACCATTTGGGCGACATCATATCCACTCCAGTCAATTTTTTGTCTATCTTATTTTTCTTTGCGGTATAAAAGCTTTTCCTGTTTCACACGCTAAGACAAGCGGAGGTGTTAAATAATGAGCAAACGAACACACATGTCTGTCAACCGAGATGAACTCCTTGCAGCTTGGCAACAAGCTTTACCTTCAACTTTCAAACAGACGGATAAGGTCGAAGTCATAGCAGATCCGCTGGATCAGGATGCACTTCGTATTCATGTCAACACAGCAGGCCATAACCATTATGAATTTGAGTATATATGCCGATACGTCGACCCACGTGAGGTTCAGGTTACATTACGGGACATCCAACACATGGGGGCTACGGTCTACGATCCGACATTGGATATCCAGAATCTCTCAGAGGAATACACGCGCAATATTCACGAATGCGCCCAGACCCTCCATTCTTTGACCAATCCATAGCGCAAGGAAAGAAGGAATGAATATGGGAAACAATAAAAAAGAAAAGAATGTAGACAAAAACCTTCAAAACGTTGTAGAAGATTTAGAACAAGTTAAAGTCAACAGCTTTCATGCCCAACAAATTCAGCAAGACACAAACGATCGCCGACATCAGGATGCACTTAACCACGATGAATAATCGAAAAAAACACTATCTGACAGGAATTAGCACTGTCAGGTAGTGTTTTACGTTTCTTCTACGGCACTTTTTTGATGAAAATATTTGGGTTTCCCCTAGATCTATCACTTTTGACTGCTTCATCGGACGATTCACTCACCATATTACCTAGAAACACCCTTGGTATCCATAAATGGATAGAAAAGAAGGATGCGTACGGCGTGCATCTTATTTCTTCCGATATATGGATAATCAACAGGTGTGAAGACAGAACGTTTTATGAGCGACGAGATAATCGTTTCATTTAAGGTTGCTCCCGCTAATTAATTTTTATCCATTTTTTTGATTTGATTATACTAAAAAAAACTATATTCATAGATATGTTTTTTATATTTTTTTCATTACTTTAAGATTATTTATATACAATGATAAAGATTAATACATTATTGTTATTACATAAAAAAAATGGAAATATGTTATCCTGAAGAAAAAGAAAGGAGATTTCAATGACTAACATATCATTGAATCCAGGCGATTTGGTAACTGCTACTTACAAATCGGGCGAATATATCGGAGAGTTAGTGGAATTATATCTGCCGCGCGTAGCCGTAGTCAAAATACTCGCAGTACGCAAGCACCCGGAGCAAGGTGATTTACATCATCCTGGTCAAAGCAACGTTCCACTATTCCACCAACGGCGTGCACTTTCTTATCAAGAGAAGGCGTCTGTGCCGATCGCAATGGTACATCCTTATGATGGAGACGTGCCGGAATATGAAAGCTCTCTACGCAAAGCGCTTGAAGAAGAAATCGCAAAGCTGCAGAATGATTCATCTGAATGGGCCAAACGTTCTCTGCGTGAATTGGAGACCTTACGTAGCGAATACTTCTAAACACAAAGAACGGAGTCGGCTACCACCGGCTCCGTTTTCCTGTATCAATCTGTCTCTTCTTTCTTCTCCTGAGTGCGCGAAGGCAATCGCCCCGTCTTGCGTGCCGCTTCCCGCAACAGGAATTCAATATGTGTATTTACACTCCGAAACTCATCAGCCGCCCAGCCTTCCAACGTTTCATACAGCTTCGGATCGATACGGAGAAGAAACTTCTTTTTCTGTGACATGGGCTAATACAGCGACCCCGAGTTGATGACAGGCTGGGCGGAACGTTCAGATACAATAGCTACCATCAAGTTATTAATCATGGCCGCTTGTCGTTCCTCATCCAATTCGAAGCCTTCACGTTGAAATTCTTCAATTGCCATCTGTACCATACCCACCGCACCTTCTACGATACGCTGTCTGGCAGAGACGATTGCAGAAGCTTGCTGACGCTGCAGCATAGCACTAGCAATCTCGGTCGCATACGCTAGATGCGTAAGACGTGCTTCAATCACTTCCACACCTGCTACTGATAAGCGAGATTGGAGCTCCTGCGCCAGTTCTGCCGCAATCTCATCCGTATTGCCACGTAGAGAATAGCCCTCTTCCTTGAAGTTATCATACGGATAACGGCTGGCAACATAGCGTAATGCTGTCTCGCTCTGAATTTCTACGAACTGTTCGTAATTATCTACATCAAACGTTGCCTTTGCGGAATCGATGACTTTAAATACGATAACTGCCGCAATTTCGATTGGATTTCCTTCTACATCATTCACCTTTAATTTTTTACTATTAAAGTTGCGTACTTTTAAGGAAATTTTACGGCGCATTGCAAATGGAATGCCGAGCCATAGCCCACTCTTCCGAACCGTACCAAGATAGTGACCAAAAAAGATTAATACCGCTGCTTGATTCGGCTGCACAGTAAAAATTCCACTCGCGCCAATCGCAGCAAGTACGATACATAGCACGCCTAACAACGGATTTTGAGCGAGAATGAGGAAATAGACGCCAGTGACAAACAGTACTACAAGCAATAACATTCCTAAAAAACCATTAACGGCCCACGCTTGTTTCTCTGTCATGATGCTCTCTCCTTTACGAAGTAGTTAGATATCATATTGATATTATTATGATATCATTTTTGTATTTATTTGTAAAACAAAAAGTTTAAATTTTTTACATGTGAGATTACCTAACAAACATAGTAAAGAATATAAATAAAATATGATATATTTAAACAAAAACAAGCCAGGAGGAAAGGAGAAGTCAGATTGTCTTACAAGGATCGGAAAGTAATTACGATCGGCATCGTCAGCGAGCTAACTGGCTTATCGGAGAGACAAATTCGCTATTATGAAGAGAGAAAGCTTATCATGCCCGAACGAACACGTGGCGGCACGCGCAAATTCTCCTTTGCAGACGTAGAACGGCTCGTACAAATCGCCAATCATATGGAAGATGGTCTGCAAACCTCAGAAATACGCCGCATGGAGCAAAAGGCAATGCGACAAGATAAAGAACTGCGTGAACGAATGCTTCGTGGGCAGCTTAACGCAGCATTTCCACAACGTAATAAATAACAAACCCCCCGTTCCCATTTGAGGAACTGAGGGGTTCTTTTTTGGAACCAATATCTTCATTCAACTAATTTTTTTCTACGTTCCTTTGTTTCGTCGTGATACTTTGCCACATCTTCATCAAACGCATAGGCCGGGAATATGGCTTTATCGGCACCTTTTCTAACACTTTTCTTATTTATATAAAAAACCTTGTTAGAAAATGTACCGCATACAAACACAAAAAAGAAGAGTCTATTATAATCAAGATATCACCATCACATTCAGGTGTATCTCTCTCTTAATAAACTCCCCTCTAATTGCCGCAGCGCTTACTCTCCAACGCTGCGGCCCTTTTTTGATTCTACTTTTTCGCTCCTGGCAATAAAGTAAAACTTCCATATAACATGGACTTTCTTTATCTCCGCCAATGGTTAATTACACTTATCAGACTCTTACTGCCCATTAGATCCGGATAAACGCTTTACCGCATTAAATTAAAGGTGCCTGTTGCCTCTTATAAATCTCATCCATTTCCCTGGCAGATTGAATATCGAGCTCTGTCAGTCCGCCTGCACTCCAAGTAGTCAAGCGCAGCGTGACTAGCTTATAGTCAATCGCAATCATCGGATGATGTACCAGGCGCTCCGACAAATGGGCGACTTGATTGACGAACTCTATCCCATCAAGGAATTCCTTGAATCGGTATTTTTTCTCAATCCACTTCTCATCTTTACGTTTCCAACCGGAGAGCTCAGCTATACTCTCTTGAATTTGTAATTCCGTTAACTTCACCCATTTCACCTGCTTTCTTATAGTAGAGAACTAGACAGGCTGCTCTGTCGAATCGGAGGCACTAAGCAACATGAGGCCGTTCTCGATTAGTTCTTTGTTTTCCGGCTGCTCTGCCAACCGCTTCAATTGCATATGCAAACGACTCTTTATATCCGACATTATATTTCTTTGTGTAGTAATCTCAAGAATTTCCAGGCGAAGCAACCAATCCTCCGGATACTCTATATCCAGCGCTTCTACAATCGTTACAAGCTCCCGTTCTGTTCTTTCGATGTTCGTATCGCTTTCACGGATAGCACGTACTTTTTGATACATCTCGTGCAGCTTTTGCTCACGTTCATTCCACTGTGGAGATGCTTTGGTTAGCAAGGATTTTTTATCGGTATGTGCCGAGAATTTTTCCCGATCCGCGGCTCCGGAAAATACAGAGGAAATTCGGGCGCCAACCGCCATATCATAAGTGCCCCATTCCGGCTTAAACAACGTTTTCCCGTCAGACGTTTTAACGGTACAGTTCTGGAACCCTATTAGAATAATTTTGCCTTGATGGCGCTGTACGTATTTAACTGTACCTGCAACATGGATACCAGACTCGAATTCCAGTTCCGTCTTTGAACCATCCACAATACCATAAACGGATACCTGCTCATCTGACCATTCCTCCAAAGGTATAGTGCTTCCTTTCAAGTATCCGATTGGTGAACCAAAGCCGTCCTTATGATAATCTTTGCCATGTCCAGGAAGTTCTTTATTGTCCGTTGCCAATGCCGCGGGTCCTGTTAATTGCATATATATTGCTTCGTCATTATCATCATACTCCAGACCAGTAATCACACCGGTAACCTGCAAACCAGATGTATAGACAGCAGTTGAAATGTTTTCCGATTTGAGCGCTTTCATCAGGCTTTCCGTACCACCTCTGGAGCAGGCAAGACGCTTTTCCAATTCTTTCACCGCGTAGATAAGCTCATCAAAATCGCGGCATACAAATAGTTGTGGCTGGTAATCCGTAATATCATAGCCTGTTTCGATACAGGCATCGAGCGAGAACGGAAGCTTCTTCACATCCGGTTTTAGGCAACGCTTACTTTCCCCTACGGAGGATAGCAAGCCCGCTCCATAAATCTGCGGATTGTCTATCGTTCCAATAAGACCGTATTCGACCGTCCACCAATACAACCTGGATACCAACTGGATTTCCGAGACTTCTATAATCGCTTCTTGCGCCTCTCTCAGCCGCTCTTCTGCTTCAGTAACTTGCTTAGGCGTAGCCATAGGATCTTCTTTTAACATTGATAGATAGCGAATCGCTTCATATAAATCATAGTCCTCTTTCGTCGACATAGCTTTTGCGCCCAATGCGCCGATAAGCTTCACAAAGGAAGCATACTTCTTATCCTTCAATATCGGTGCGTGTCCTGCCGCCTCATGCAAA
This sequence comes from Aneurinibacillus migulanus, assembly GCF_001274715.1. GTDB lineage: Bacteria > Bacillota > Bacilli > Aneurinibacillales > Aneurinibacillaceae > Aneurinibacillus > Aneurinibacillus migulanus. Next base: position 52,262 of record NZ_LGUG01000009.1, read on the forward strand.
ATATCAGGCGCCGGAGTATAGGCAATATGCTCATGTGTACGAATATCTGTAGCAATCGGCAAAATACCGTGTGCTTGAAAATCCATAAATGCCGCGGAAGAAAGAAAGCCATCGATCGTCACGGCTCCCCAGCCATACTTGGACAAGCATTCGTTCATAGCCTCAATACGCGGAATTGACTCTACGTCGATTCCTGTAGAACGAAGACCATCAATGTAGGCAGCATGTGCCCTCTCTCCAAGAAATGCACGATTCTGACGCATAACATAGCGCCAAACAGCCTGATTAATCGGCGTGTATTTCTCATATTCCTGATCTACGATAAATTCACGCAGATGAGAAGGAATGTTCATCATAAAGCCTCCTCTTTCGCTTTATATCCTTCTTGTTCATTTTCGTCCGAATGTGTGTGCTTTCCCTTGCCCAACACACTGTTTTTATAACCATATGAAAAATATACTACGATGCCAAGTCCCAACCATACAAAAAATCCAAACCATGTTATAGCTGGCAGATTCGCAATTAAATACCCACAAAACAGGACAGCGAGAATAGGAATGAACGGCACAAAAGGCACTCTAAATGCACGTGGCAAATCCGGCTGCGTTCTACGCAAAACAAGCACGCCTATAGATACGACTATATAAGCGAATAGCGTCCCAATATTCACCAGTTCGGCCAGCTTATGCAGCGGAATCAATCCGCCGAATAAAGCGGCCAACAAGCCTGTCATCCATGTATTCGCTACGGGTGTTTTGGTTACAGGATTGACTCTTGCCATCGTCTTAGGAAGTAGCCCATCCCGACTCATGGCGAAAAAAAGCCGTGTTTGTGCATATAATAGTACAAGCAGGACTGTCGTAATTCCCGTAATTGCCCCGATGGAAATAAAACCTGCAACCCAGTCCTGCTGGATGTAGTTCAAAGCAAACGCCACCGGGTTTTTCACATTCAGTTCAGTAAACGGTACAATTCCCGTAAGAATAAGAGAAACAATAATATATAGAATCGTACAGACAGCAAGTGAAGAAATAATGCCAATCGGCATATTACGTTGCGGATTTTTTACTTCTTCTGCCGCCGAAGCTACTGCATCGAATCCGAGATAGGCGAAAAATACGCTCGCTGCACCGGCAGCCACCCCGGAGAATCCGAATGGCATAAACGGTGTCCAGTTTTCAGGTTTTACGTACCAGGCACCAACGGCAATGAACAGTAAAACGACAGCTACTTTTACGACGACCATAATGTTGTTTACACGTGCCGATTCACGAATTCCTCGTGTAAGCAAAAACGTAATCAACAACACGATAGTGATAGCTGGGATATCGATATAGGTTCCTTTTCCCGCATCATAGGCACTCGTTATCGCGGTCGGAAGTTCGATGCCAAAGCCCGCAATAAGTCCCTGAAAATATCCGGACCACCCGCTGGCAACTGCTGAAGCTGCCAATCCATATTCCAATATCATTGCCCAGCCCAGAATCCATGCCATGAATTCACCAAATGTAGCATAGCTATACGTGTAAGCGCTGCCAGTCATCGGCATACTAGAGGCGAATTCCGAATAGCATAACGCAGCAAATACGCAGGCAAGACCTGAGACAATAAAGGAGAGAACAAGGGCAGGTCCGGCATGTTCCGCCGCAGCTACCCCCGTCAGCACGAAAATTCCTGTTCCAACAATGCAACCAATGCCTAACATCGTTAAATCGACAGCACCAAGCGCTTTTTTCAATGAGCCTTCTTTCTTGGCAGTAAAATCTTTAATGGATTTTTTGCGAAATAAGTCCATTCTGTCTCTCCTTGCGGCGATTTTGTTATTTAGTCGGTTGCTTCTTTCTTTCTAAAACAAACGTATCCGCCATCGCCCTTGTGTAGACCTGGCCTGCCATACGCCCAACCGGTTGCAGCTTCACGGTATCGATTTTACCGTCAAAATACAATTCATCTTTAACATAAATGTTAACAACCTGCCCGATTACGAGACTGCCTCCACCTGGCTTGTCGCCAAAGTGCAGTACATCATGAAGTACGCACTCCAAATGCACATCGCTTTCCGCTACACGGGGCGGCTTTACGATTTGACTGCTTTGCCTAGTGAGACCGACAGCATCGAATTCATCTACGTCAGGCGGATATTCGATGGCACAATCATTCATTTGTTTGACGATTTTCTCACTGACAATATTTATAACGAATTCGCGTGTTGCCTCAATGTTGTTCAAGGTGTCTTTACGCGCACCATCTGTGCCTCGGAGCATAGGTGAAAAGCAAACCAGCATCGGATCTGCAGAAATCGCCGTAAAAAAGCTAAACGGTGCAAGATTAGCCTGACCTGCTTCGTTTATCGTCGAAACAAAGGCAATCGGGCGTGGTAAAATAGAACCGATCATCAATTTATACGCCTCATTCCAAGGCAACGTACTTGGCTCAACGTTCATAAAAAGCCCCTCCTTTATTTTTGCGGTAACCAGCTGTACATGTAGTTTTTATCTTCATAGTCGTGCGCTTGCTTTACCACACGGAGCGGACGGAATGTATCGATCATAACCGCTAGCTCTTTCGTTTCTTTTTTGCCGATGCTCTCTTCCATCTTGCCCGGATGTGGACCGTGCGGTAAGCCGCTCGGGTGCAAAGTAATGGACCCTTCCTCAATACCACGGCGGCTCATGAAGTCTCCATCCGCATAATATAACACCTCATCGCTTTCTACATTGCTGTGTACATACGGGGCAGGAATAGCTTCTGGATGGTAATCGTACAGGCGCGGAACGAACGAGCAGACAACATAATTCCATGCTTCAAACGTTTGATGAACCGGCGGCGGCTGATGGACGCGGCCCGTAATCGGTTCAAAATCGTGGATACTAAATGCGTATGGATAAAGATACCCATCCCAACCGACCGCATCAAGCGGGTGAAAATCGAACATATACGATGTCAGCATTCCTTGGGCACGCACACGCACCTCGAACTCGCCCTTCTCATCTTTAGCTTCAATCTTCTCTGGCGTTCTAAAGTCGCGCTCACAGTATGGGGAATGTTCAAGAAGTTGACCATGCTCATTGCGGTACCTTTTCGGCGGAACAATCGCGGAGTTCGATTCCACTACTAGAAACCGCGCTTCTTCCGTTTCAAGAACGACTCGATATGTGGTTCCGATCGGGATAATAATGTAATCACCTGGATAGAAGGAGAGCTCACCGAAAATGCTTTCGATTTTGCCTTTTCCCTCATGGACGTATAGCATTTCATCCCCTTCTCCATTGCGATAGTAGTACGACATTTGTTTATTTGGTCGCGCGACCCCGATTGCAAGATCCTCATTGGCCAGCATAATCTTGCGTGCTTCATAAAAATCTCCGCCTGCCTCTGTATTCCATGTACGGAAATGGCGATGCGCAAGTGCATCCTTATCTTCAAATTCCAGATGAATGTCTTTGATTTTTGTCGCTTTTGTTACCTGGGTAGGCGGATTAATATGATAGATGAGCGATTGGATTCCAGAGAATCCTTTTGTTCCCATTAGTTGCTCATAATACAGTCCACCGTCTGGCTTCCGGAATTGTGTATGACGTTTATGTGGGATGTTGCCCATTTTTACGTAATGTGGCATTCAGACTCCTCCTTTTATGGCATGACTTCACGTAATGTTTGAATAAATAATTCATTCTCTTCGAAAGTACCCACCGAAACTCGAATCGTTCTGGCAAGCCCAAGTGCTTCTCCAGGCCGAACAATTATACCTTTGCGCAGAAGTGCCTGAAAGACCTCTTCACCGGAACAAGGAAGCTTTATCATCACGAAGTTTCCCTGTGACGGGAAGTAGCCAAGCCCGAGCTTTGCGGTTTCCTGTTCTATGTATCTACGCCCTTCATCATTCTGTGCTTTACACTCTTCCACAAAATTCTCATCGTCTATAGAGGCGAGCGCAGCAGCTTGCGCCATCCGATTCGTATTGAAAGGCTCTTTTACCTTCATAAGCTCCTGAACAAAGGCTGGATGCATAACACCGTAGCCAATCCGTAACGCAGCCAGTCCATAAATCTTAGAGAAGGTTCGCAGCACGATTACATTCGGATAAGAAGCGACGATGGAGGCACAGTCAAGATAATCGTTATCCGTTACGTATTCAAAATACGCTTCATCAATAACAAGGATGATATGGTCCGGTACTTGCTGAATAAACGATTGCAAATGAGCTTTGCCTACGATGGTCCCTGTCGGATTGTTCGGATTGCATACGAAAATCATACGTGTTTTTTCATTAATCGCAGCCAGCATGCCGTTTAAATCATGTATACCATCGATAAGCGGGACAAGTCTGGGTACGCCACCTTCTATTTTCACATTGGTTTCATAACGCGGAAATGTGATATCAGCCATAATCGCTTCATCGCTTTCACGAATATAGCTGCGTGTTAGAAGATGAAGAATTTCATCGGAGCCATTACCGACAATAATCTGGTTCGGATTCACCTGAAGCTTTTCCGCCAGCCTGTGCGCAAGCATAGGTGCAGTGCCTTCAGGATAGAAAGTGATAGCATCCATCTCACGCAACATCGCTTCTCTTGCACGGGGCGAATAGCCGAGTGGATTTTCATTGGAGGCTAGTTTAACGATGCGGCTTAGCCCCAGTTCTCTCTTCACTTCCTCAATCGGTTTACCAGGCTTATAGACGCCTACAGTTTCCAATTGTTTTCTTGCTATAATCTTTTGATGTCTTGCTACAGACATATTCAATCCTCCGTCCTGCTTTAGATAATTTCATTACGGAGCACGCCCAGCTTCTCGATCGACAGTTCTACAACATCGCCTTTTTGCAGCCAGCGATGCGCCTCCGTACCAAGCTCAAGAATGCAACCTGTACCCACCGTTCCTGAACCGATGATATCTCCTGGATATAAGGTACATGCTTCTGAAGCACGTTCAATCATCTGAGCGAAGGAGAAGTACAAAGATTTCATATTGCCTTGGGATAGCAAGACCCCATTTACTGAAGCTTTCATTTCCAAATCATAATGCTCGCCACTGCGTCGTTCTTCCAATTCATCCTTTGTTACAAGGTACGGCCCCATCGAAGTAGCGAAGTCTTTGCCTTTCGCCGGACCCAAGCCTACCTTTACTTCTTGGCGCTGTATATCTCTTGCACTCCAGTCATTGAGAACCATGAAACCCTCGATATATTCCGATGCTTCTCCCCGCTTAATATTACGACCTTCCTTACCAATAACACAGGCTACTTCTAACTCATAGTCCAGCCATTCTGTATACTCTGGTTTTTCTACTGGTTCATCTGGGCCTTTAATGGCTGACACATTAGAAAAATAAAAAACAGGGAAATCGTACCATTCTGGAATCATGTCCAACCCTCGTTTTTTCCGTGCTGTTTTAACGTGCTCCTCAAAGGCATAAAAATCCCGGAAGCTAGCCGGGCGAGGTATTGGAGCTGCAAATTTAATTTCTTGTTCTTTTCCCACAGTAGGGAGAGTTATCTCTGTTGTCTTATCCAGATCGATTAGCCAATTCTTTCTTAATTGGGGTAGGTTCAAATAATCAAGCAAGGAAACAGGAGAGGAGATGTCTTCCCCTCTCGTTTCTGCCAAGTGAAGGTACGTTTCCTCCAAATCATAAACGCTGCTATTATGAATCCATCCTGCTCTTATTCTTTTATAGTCTGATGTATAATAACTGACAAGTTTCATTAGATGTTGCCTCTGCGTTCCTGTTCACGTTCAATGGATTCAAACAGTGCTTTAAAGTTCCCGTCTCCAAAGCCAAGCGCACCTTTGCGTTGGATAATTTCAATGAACAGCGTCGGGCGATCAACAATCGGTTTAGTGAAAATTTGGAGGAGATATCCTTCATCATCGCGGTCAACAAGAATATTTAGTTCCTGCAGCCTCTTAATATCCTCGTCAATTTCACCTACACGGTTTGACAATTCTTCATAGTACGTATCTGGTGTGTAGAGGAATTCTACACCATTTTCTTTAAGAGCTTTTACAGTTGAAATAATATCGTTTGTCAGAAGCGCTAGATGCTGTACCCCTGGGCCTTTATAGAAATCAAGATATTCTTGAATTTGAGATTTACGTTTTCCTTCGGCCGGTTCATTAATCGGGAATTTAATACGTCCTGTTCCATTTGTCATTACTTTGGACATTAATGCCGAGTATTCTGTAGAAATGTCTTCATCGTCGAATTGTTTCAGTACGCTGAAGCCGAATACTTTTTCGTAGTACGATGTCCACTCATCCATACGTTCTACATTACCTACAATATGGTCGAGTCCTACAAGGCCTGTAAAAGTAGAAGGAATATCGAATTCGGCAGGTTGGTAACCTGGTAAGAAAATACCGTTATAGTCTGCTGTTTCGATGAGCGTGTGGATGGTATCTCCATATGTACCAATCACCGCTTTTTTTACCAATCCATTCTCATCACTTTCTGTCCATGGCTCGCGAATAGCAATGGCTCCGCGTTCAATCGCTCCTTTGTACGCATCCTCCACATTCTCCACTCTCAAAGCGATATCTTTTGCTCCTTCGCCATGAAGTTTAATAAAATCAGCAACTTCATTGGTATCTTCCAGTGCACCGGTTAATACGAAGCGGATCGTTCCTTGTTCAACAACATATGATACGCGGTCTCTACATCCCGTTTCTAGACCACGATATGCTTTTACATTGAAACCAAAAGCACGACAGTAATAATATGCTGCTTGTTTTGCATTTCCTGTATAAATTTCTACATGATGAATATCCTGTACGGGGAAGATTTCCTCTTTGGCTAATTTTTTAACATCGGACAACTCTTTAGACATACGATTACCTCCTATTTATTTGTAATATTAGTTTGTTATAAATGTTTATTCTATTTACACTTATTTGATTAATTAAAATCATATATCGTTTCTTTTATCTTTGCAAACGCTTACACTAACGCGTGTATACTGTGCTACTTTAAAGTTAAACACAGTGTAAATAGTAATTATTTGAGGTGAAAAAGATGTTTAGGGACAAAACAAAAAACACTCTTCTTCAATGAAGAGAGTGTTTGTTCATTTCATGAATATGTATGTCATTTTTCAGTATAAAGTGGGCCTAGGCTGACTCGAACAGCCGACCTCACGCTTATCAGGCGTGCGCTCTAACCAACTGAGCTATAGGCCCAAATTTTCATAATCGGGAAGACAGGATTTGAACCTGCGACCTCCTCGTCCCGAACGAGGCGCTCTACCAAGCTGAGCCACTTCCCGGGAAACATGCTAAAACAAAAAACAAAGCACCCTCTCGGGTACATGTCATCTAAATAGAAAATGGAGCGGACAACGAGACTCGAACTCGCGACCCCGACCTTGGCAAGGTCGTGCTCTACCAACTGAGCTATGTCCGCAATGTATTCGATACCGTTAAGAAAAACCAGATAATACTATCTCCGCATCTTAATAAAAGAAGATGCCGGCGAAAGGAATTGAACCCTCAACCCCCTGATTACAAGTCAGGTGCTCTGCCAATTGAGCTACACCGGCATATGAATTGTTGCGTTTTATTTTTTACGCTGATTTATCCTTACATAGAAGCCACTTAGCAGCCGGTAAAAATGCGTTCAAAATAAAAGCATACCTACATTAATAAATGTAAGATATGGAGGATGACGGGATCGAACCGCCGACCCTCTGCTTGTAAGGCAGATGCTCTCCCAGCTGAGCTAATCCTCCACGACGCACAGGATATGCGAGTATCTTCAACGCCACAGGGCGTGACAAATGTTGAAGATGAAATGGTGACCCGTAGGGGATTCGAACCCCTGAATGCATGCGTGAAAGGCATGTGAGTTAAGCCACTTCTCCAACGGGCCAGATTTTATTAACAAAATTTATTTTATTATTTTCATAATAAGTTGGCAAGCATTTTTATACTCAATTGAATATGTATTGGATGAAAATGATGGGCCCTGCAGGACTCGAACCTACGACCAATCGGTTATGAGCCGACCGCTCTACCAACTGAGCTAAGGGCCCTCCTATAAATATTTAGTTATATAGGAGAAACCAAAAAGCTTGCATTTTTAAAGATAAAAAAGGGCTGCACCCTGAAAACTGAATCAGAAGAACATGCACATGTGTTTGGTTAAGCCCTCGACCGATTAGTATTCGTCAGCTCCGCGTGTTGCCACGCTTCCACCCCGAACCTATC
>NZ_LGUG01000009.1:64527-204571 GCF_001274715.1 Aneurinibacillus migulanus
TTCCTTTGAGTTTCAGCCTTGCGGCCGTACTCCCCAGGCGGAGTGCTTATTGCGTTAGCTGCGGCACTGAGGATTGGTCACCCCCAACACCTAGCACTCAACGTTTACGGCGTGGACTACCAGGGTATCTAATCCTGTTCGCTCCCCACGCTTTCGCGCCTCAGCGTCAGTTACAGGCCAGAGAGCCGCCTTCGCCACGGGTGTTCCTCCACATCTCTACGCATTTCACCGCTACACGTGGAATTCCGCTCTCCTCTCCTGCACTCAAGCTTCCCAGTTTCAAGTGGCCCTCCACGGTTGAGCCGTGGGCTTTCACACCTGACTTAAGAAGCCGCCTGCGCGCGCTTTACGCCCAATAATTCCGGACAACGCTTGCCCCCTACGTATTACCGCGGCTGCTGGCACGTAGTTAGCCGGGGCTTTNCTCCCGTAGGAGTCTGGGCCGTGTCTCAGTCCCAGTGTGGCCGATCACCCTCTCAGGTCGGCTACGCATCGTCGCCTTGGTAGGCCGTTACCCCACCAACTAGCTAATGCGCCGCAGGCCCATCTGTACGTGACCAAAGGTCTTTCCCTTTCAGACCATGCGGTCTGAAAGAAGTATCCGGTATTAGCTCCGGTTTCCCGGAGTTATCCCAGTCGTACAGGCAGGTTGCCTACGTGTTACTCACCCGTCCGCCGCTAACCGCCGAAGAGCAAGCTCTTCATTGGTCCGCTCGACTTGCATGTATTAGGCACGCCGCCAGCGTTCGTCCTGAGCCAGGATCAAACTCTCCAATAAAGTTGAGAATGTGATGCCCACGGATGGGCAAACATCGGCGTTGCAACAGGACGTTGCGACGTTAGCCGATGATCCTTTATAGCTCATTACAAGCTAGCTTGCTTACTAAATCGAAAAGAAATCTTTTCGGGCCCCGCGAAAGTATTCGGCATTCGCTACAAAGCGACTCGTCACTTTCGTGGGTAATTTTTATATACTCGCACACATTCGAGTGTTACTGTTCAGTTTTCAAGGAACTTTTAAGCTCGTCTCTTTTTTTGTGAGACTTTTTATATTTTATCAAATCACCAAGCGTTTTGCAACATCTTTTTTAAGAAAAACTATTATTGTTGCTTTTCGCTTTTTTCGCGGCGACAAAAAATAATTTATCACAAACCACACATTTAAGTCAATACATTTTATAAAAAACATTAATTATTTATCACCTTGCAGGGCACATACCATAGCAACAACAGGTTTTACACATACACTTCTTTTAAAAATAACATTTGTTCAAAGGAAAAAGGGCGGATTTCCCACCCTTATTTACCTACCTGATTAAACATAGACTTTGCTATTTCTGCCATTTCTTCTACCGGTAAATCTCCAGACGACAGCATGTATTCTACCCCATCGTAATCCCAACGCAATGTTTTCTTAGCATCTCCAACCACCACACCAACCGTATAGCCTAAATCCACAGGTTCACCAGTCACTAGATTAACCGTGGTCGCCTTCGATTTACTTTCAATAAGATTAAACGGCCGCTCACCTTCATACTTCAAAACGATTTGCATGCCTTCTTCATCATTAACCTTCTCTATTCCTTTTAACGTTACACCTTTAGGCAAATAATTCGGTTCAATAACTCCAAAGCTATCTTCATGCTTCTTAGTTGTTGCTCCAGCTAATACAGGAACAGAATCCAGAATGGCAGCCTGCATATTTCGCTCTTTGTCAAAAGCATCTGCATCAAACTTGGGATTTAAATCGAACGAGCTATACTGCACAGTGACCATTGGATTCATATTTGTATCCATTACATCCACACGTACCGGCTCCAGTGATTTATTGAGCGTGATTTTCTGACTTGTCAGCGAACGATTTTGATAATCTGCCTTTACCTCAAACGTATATTGCTCACCTTCACCCTGGAATTTCCTCGCAGTGTCATTTACAATACTTTTCGCCAATGATTCGTATAAATACACTTGACCATGTTTCTCCGGCCACTCACTCTGAAAACGAAAGCTTTTGTTTAGATGAGGAGTTAGGACAAATACTCCCTCATTGTTACGCAAAATGATCTGCGTAATGTTCCGTTGCTTAGATGTTAAAGAAATGCGATAAAAATTCGGCTTTTTATACCATACTTCTACTTCATATTCTTGTGGCGCTTTTCCAGTCTGTACCGATAGAGAAGCTTTTGACTTATAGCCAGACATCTTCTCTACTTGTTTAGTCAAGTCCTGCGCTACATCTCCTGATGATTTTGGGCCGCAGCCGACAAGCGCCGAAAAAAGCAGCAGAAAAACAACGGATAATAAAAAAACTCGCTTCATCATGTTTCAACTCCTTCGTCTTTTTTCGACAAAGGAGGGCTCCCATGTCAATTTCCTGGGAAATCTGTAACGGATGAGCCGCTGGCAAACGACAAGCTTTTTATAGCCGATCCAATATTGTCAATGACATCGCCTGCCAATGTAGCATACATCGACTTCTCACCGCAAATCCTGCCAGCTATCCCATGAAGATATACTGCCAGTTGAATTCCTACCTCGATTGCTTCATCCTGGGCCACTTTCTGCGCGAGCATGCCCGCAAGCATGCCAGTCAGCACATCGCCTGTGCCTCCCTTTGCAAGCGCAGCCGATCCCATCGTATTAATGAATACTTTTCCATCTGGAGTAGCGATTAGCGTATACGTTCCTTTCAAAACAACATACACCTCATAATCCTGGGCAAACGACCGGGCATAACCTACACGGTCCCTTTCGATTTCAGCTACCGTGCAACCGCATAGCCTCCCCATCTCTCCCGGATGCGGCGTAAGGATGATCTGGCCTTTTTTTTCACGGAGAATGGAGAGATTTTCCGAGAGCAGGTTCAGCGCATCAGCATCCAGGACAAGCGGCACATCTACCATGTTGATGATTTTCCTAAGCCAGTTATTGCCGCCCTCCCATGTGCCCAAACCCGGTCCAATAGCAACAACATCAAACGAAGCGATTCTTTGTTTTAGCAGTGTGTAGCTTTCACGGGCAAAGTACCCTTCTTCTGCAGGCCATTCCCAAAAGACAGGTTCATTGATTTTACTGGCAACAATAGGCAAAGCCGGTTCAGGAACAGCTAACGTCAGCAGACCGCACCCTACGCGAAGCCCTGCAGAAGCAGACAAAACGGGGGCCCCAGTCATTTCTTTCGAACCGGCAAGCACGAGAGCGTGCCCATATGTTCCCTTATGGGAAAAAGAGCGGCGTTCAGGCAATTCTTTGCGTAATTGCTCTCCCGTTAGGACCATATCCCGTAATGCAAATTCATCGATAACCTGCAACGGAATAGAGATATCAGAGACAACAAGTTCACCAACATAGTCAGCACCTGGATATGAAAAATGACCCCATTTTGGAAAAGCAAATGTCACCGTTACAGCAGCCTGCACCGTATACCGAGCCACTTCCCCTGTATCGCTATTCACACCGGTCGGAATATCGACCGCCAGCACTGCTCCCGAGCAGTCTTTTAATTTTTCTAGAATAAACGGATAGGGGGAGCGTAACTCTCCTTTTGTTCCCGTACCTAGAAGAGCGTCCACAATTACCGTCGCCTGCCTCATATCCGTTTGTACCACTTCCCCGCCTTCTTGCGTCCAGAAATTCACGGCATATCCGCAGTTCTGTATCATCTCTAGCTGCCGCTTACAATCATCGCTTCGTTTCTCCACTTCTCCGAATAACCATACCTTCACGTCACGCCCTTTGTTAAGCAAATGACGTGCAATCACGAGGCCGTCTCCCCCATTGTTCCCCGAACCAGCTAACACAACTACCGCTCCAGTAGGCCATCGCTTCTCTATTTCCCTGACTACCGCTACTCCAGCATTCTCCATTAATACAAGGCTTGGAATTCCGATTTGCTCAATGGTGAACCGGTCAATGTCGCGCATTTGCTGCGCGCTCACCACGTACATATTAATTCCCTCCTTACCCGCGTTATATATGTATGTCCAACTTATTCCCGATATGCAGACAAGTCTCCGCGCATCTCCAGTATTACTTGCGCAACAGCATATTTCTCGCTATGCGAAATCGAAAGATGACAGACGCACCCTTTCTGCCCCGTAATACGTTCAAGCAAAGAGTCATCCATACAAACGTTCGGCTTCCCATTTTCTCCTGAAAGAACCTCAGCATCCTGAAATGAAAACACCTTGCCTATCCCCGTACCTAACGCTTTTGAAATCGCTTCTTTTGCCGCATACCGTCCAGCTATGAACTCAATCTTACGCATTTCTCCGATCGGAACGTTCTTCCGCTCCCGTTCCGTAAATATCCGGGCTAAAAAAGCGTTTTCCTGTCTGCTTATGATCTTTTGAATGCGCTCAAGTTCGATAATGTCGATCCCTATACCAACAATCATGATTTTTCCCTACCCTCATTTTTTTCCCATTATAAGCGATCAAAAACAAAAACAGGAATGAAAAGAGTCGTTTCAGAAAAAAAGAGAAAGGGTACTGCAACAATGGATATCACTTTACAATCAACATTGATTAGGAGGGAATCAGCATGGGAAAAAAAATTGCTATAGTACTCGGAAACTTATTCAACGAAGATGAATACATGAAGCCGAAGCAAGCATTTGAAAAAGATGGTCATGAACTCCATATTATCGGCTCAAAAGCCGGTCAAGAGTTAAAAGGCGAGAATGGAACTGGCACAGAAAAAATATATCATGCTGTTACAGATGTATCTGCCAGCGACTTTGATGCTCTGTTTATTCCCGGTGGCGTGTCCCCGGATAAATTACGTGCCGACGATAATATCGTCGCATTTACCAAAGCGTTCATCGCTGATAATAAACCGATACTGGCTATTTGTCACGGTCCTCAACTTCTCATTACCGCAGAAGGCGTAAAAGGCAGAACGATGACTTCCTGGAAAACGGTTCAAGTTGATTTGAAGAATGCAGGGGCCAATGTGAAGAACGAAGAGGTAGTCGTGGATGGAAACTATGTAACCAGTCGTATGCCGGATGATATTCCCGCATTTATCGAAAAATCACTTGAATTGTTAAAGTAACTGTATATACACATAAAAGCCAGTTCCCTTTTACAGAGACTGGCTTTTATGTTTAGTTATTCTGAATGTATTCTTTTAGACCCGCATATACAGCATCAGCAACCCGTTGCTGGAATTCCTCTGTCTGCATTTCTTTTGCCTCTGATGGGTTGCTTATGAAGCCAACTTCTATAAGAATAGCAGGCATCTTCGTGTACTTAATAACTTGAAAATTCGCTTTCTTTATCTTTCTGTCCGGGAAACCTGTTGCCTGAACCAAATGTTTGTGAATAGTGGAAGCATATCCTTTGCTTTTATCGCTATGATAATATGTTTCCGTACCTTTTCCAGAAGCTGAAGTGCTTGAGTTAATATGGACGGAAATGAAAAGGTCGGCGTTATTATCATTTGCGATGTTGACCTTCTCTGACAATTCCTGCTTAACACCTCGTTCAGTTAATTGCTTGTCCAACTCGCTGTCCCGCGTCATAATCACTTCAAACTTAGGATCAGCCCCCAGGTTATTCGCAAGATGCTGAGAAATTCCAAGTGTCAAATCTTTTTCCCGGGCATTATTGCCGGTCGCCCCCATGTCTTTCCCGCCATGTCCGGCATCGACAACAATTCTTACTCTTTGCTTTAGCGATAACGGACCCGTAGGATTCGGCTGCTGTGTAGTGCCATCACCGGGTGCTATGACAGGCGGCGGTTCTACAGGCTCAGTAACAACTGGAGGATTCGTTACAGGTGGAACGGACGGTTCAGGAGATTGAATATCCTTCAGCTTGACTTCAATCTTAGAAGCACCCTGCACCAGATCGTACTTGGCAGAACCAGCTAACTCCACTACCACACGTACAACATCAGGTTCAAACTGACTGAAGCGCACATTTTTTATGGCAGGATTCGTTCCCTGTCCTGGTATTGCCGAAGAAGCCGTAGCAAGCGTTGCATTTTGTACATCTACTACGATACGGTACGGATCATTCATGGTAAAGCTTTTCGCCTCAGTTTTTCCGCTCGTTTGAATAGATATAACTTGATCCGTTTGCTGAATGCTAGTTACTTTAACAACTTGGGGAGTTTCCGGTTTTTTTGGAGGAGGCGGTGTGGTCTTCTTGTTCAGAATGACACTCCTCGTTTTATTTTCCCAGTCAACTTCTGCCCCTAGAAGTTCTCCTACTGCACGAAACGGCAAAAACGTACGGTTGCTGATGATAACCGGAGCTACATCCAGCTTCTTCTGTACACCATTTACACGTGCAGTCTTGGAACCAATCGTCAATTCAATTTTTTTGCTTCCATCGACAACAGTGACCTTGCGATTCTTTCCATCCCAGCTTACCTTTATGTCCAGGCCTTCCTGGACGGTGTATACGGGGACAAGCGTCCGGCCGTTTACAAGTTGCAGCGGAACTTCGGGTTTGACCTTGCTTCCATTAATCAATAGTTGAATAGAAGGGTCGGCTGCCGCTTGTACTGCGGTGGAGAACATTCCCAGGAAAAAAACCAGAAATATCCCGAGTCCGCATAACGTCTTCCTCATCTGTTACCCTCTCTCTTTCTCTGTGATTTGGCGCAAGAAGGACTAGCTTCACCTACGCTTCGACAAAAAATTCCAAAACTATGTATCTAATATCGGAAATATTTTCTTTTATTGTACAACTTCCTCCAGAAAGAATGAACAATTTTTCCCTAAGAAAAAAGCCTCATCTTAACAAGATGGGGCTTTATCTCCATTAATACGCGGCTGAAGATATTCGAAAATGTGACAATAAATGACTTTTATTACTGCATATACTGGTACCGCCAGAATGACGCCCGCCACGCCTGCCAGACTTCCAGCAAACAAAAGCAGGACGATGATTGTCAGTGGATGAATTTCTAGATTACGCCCCATAATATGCGGCGTAATTATATTACCTTCAATCATTTGCACCACTAAGGTAACCAGAATCACCTTCAATATCATACCTGACGACATAGTCAGCGCTACAATAAGAGCGGGTATTACTGCAATAAACGGTCCCAGATATGGAATAAAATTAGTAAACATAGCAACGATGGCCAAAACCGCCGCATAATCCAGTCCAATGATAGAATAGCCGATAAATAGACAAATGCCGACAATGAAACTAACAGTAATTTGACCGCGAATATAATCTCCAATCGTCTCATCAATTTCCGACAACACACCGTCGATGTGCGCCCGTTTATCCTGCGGAATAAGGTATTTAATGAATTTCCAGAAGTTCCTTTCATCCCTCAGCATGTAGAAGAGAATGAACGGAACAGTAACAAGAGAAGCCATAGTGCTTAAAAGCCATGGAACCATCGCACCTGCGCGGTGCTTCATCTTCTCAACACTCGCATTCGCCATCGTGAATGCCTCGTTGATGATATCCTGCAAAAACGGTGACAGGTTTAACTTCATCCGCTCCCACTTCGCCAATTGCTCTGGTGCTTCCTTCATCATCATCGTGGCCTGTTCAAACAGATACGGGCGAACAAAGAAAAAACCTGTAATTAGCACTCCAATAATTACAATATACATAAAAGTAATGGAATATAAACGCTTAACCCCTTTTCGCTCCGCCCAGCGGATAATCGGTCGCAGAAGATAAAAACCTACACCGGCAACAATAAAAGGCAATGCAATCGCTCGAATAATGATGACGACCGGCTGGAAGATGAAGCTGGTCTGGTATAACATCCAAATAATCGTAAGAATAAGAAGTAAAATAATCCCCCTCATCAACCATTTGTTTTGTTTTGTCATATACGTCCTCTCCCGCTGCGATTTAAAATAAGTTCGTATATAGAAATTTACACTTTGTTTTTCTTCTTCAAACAAAAAACAGGCATCCTTTATTGAATGCCTGTCCCCTTCTTTATTTCTTACTCTGTGGTTTTTGTGCATCTGCTTCCGCTGCTTTCGAGCTTAAAATCATAATCTCTACCCGACGGTTTTTAGCACGGTTTTCAAGTGTGTCATTTGGGGCTATCGGATGATACTCACCATACCCTGCCCCAGACAGCCGTTCTGGTTTAATCTTGTATTCTTCGGATAGATAACGAACCAGATTCGTCGCACGGGCAGTGGACAATTCCCAATTGGAAGGATACTGCGCCGTGCGTATCGGCACATTATCCGTATGGCCTTCAATGCGTAAAGGGTTATTAATGGAGTTAATAAACGGGAACATGTCTTTAATAATCTTTTTTGCCTGCGGCTGCAATGTTGCGTCTCCGTTCGCAAACAGAACAGCTCCAGTAAAGGTAACATTAATTCCGTTCTGATCCATATTCACCATCACGCTTTTATCAAGCCCTTTAGATTTTGTGTACTGCTCCATCTTCTCTTTGATTTCCTCGAACCTTTCCTGTTCAGCGGCAATAGCATTTTTCGTTTTCGTTTTGCCAGTATTCTTATCTGTTGTCGGTGTCGCAGTGGAACCTGGAGCCGGCATAACGAGCGAGGAGCCGGAGCCGGTTATATCACTGAACGATTCCTTCAACGCTTGAAATTTCTGGGCATCTACTGCACTCATGGAGAAAAGAATAAGAAAAACAATAAATAGAAGCGTAACAAAGTCGGCGTAAGAGACAAGCCAGCGTTCTAGATTGACGTGTTCATCATGCTTCTGCTTCTTTCTGGACATTAATTTCTTCACCGCCTGCTTCAATATTGCGATCCGCCTCGGAAAGGAAGACAAGCAGCTTCTCGCGGAGCGCAACCGGGTTCATTCCCTGTTGGACACCAATAATCCCCTCAAGAGCGATAGTTAAATACAGTGATTCGTCCTTGGACTTTGCCTTCAGTTTTTCTGCAAACGGGAAGAAGAACAGATTCGCAAACGCCACTCCGTATAGTGTAGCAAGAAAAGCGGCACTGATGGACGGCCCGAGCGAGTGCGGCTCGTTTAAGTGCGTCATGATTACAACCATGTGCATAACCGTACCCATAATCCCAATGGTTGGACAATATCCACCTGCATTCTCAAAAATTTTGGCACCGCGCTGGTGACGAGATTCCATAGCTGAAATATCATATTCTAGCATTTCACCGATAACGGATTGATCAACGCCATCTATGGCGCTTCGCAGTCCTCTTGCAATGAATTTATTATCAACCTGCTCGATTTCCTGCTCAAGGGAGAGCAATCCTTCTCGACGCGCCTTGCCGGCCAATTCCTCCATCTGATTTACCAGACCAAGATAGTCCATTTTCTGCTCGGTAAACAGCTTTTTGAACAACTTCGGTACATTCTTCAATTCTTTCATCGGCAATGAAAGAGTAACGGCGCCAATTGTACCACCAAGAACCAGTACAAACGAAGATGCACTCCATAGCAAACTAAGATTACCACCGTCATAGAAAAAACCGAACGCCGCAGCAGCTAAAGCTATGGCAATACCAATAAGTGAGGCTAAATCCATTTGACATCCCCTATTTCTTTCTTTGGTAATTTCTATCCTTATTATTTCCCTTTAATATATATCGGCATAAACAATTCAAAATCAAGAAGATTTTTAGCGAATTTATTTCGCCATATTACAAAAAACAAAAAAAACGCCGTTACCGGCGCTTTTTCCTTCTATAATTATTCATTTTCTGTTTCTTCTATCGAAGTATGCTTTGCTTTTGCAATGAACGGGAGGGCCAAAATCGCAGCGCACATGGTTGAGGTAAATACCATCTCAGCAATGACAATCGCATTCCACATACCGTAACCGCTCCTTTTCAAAAATATAAAGATTCACACTATAACTACCATTATTTTACTCTATATGTCACAAAATTGTCAATAATTACGCAACCATTTTGACAAAAACAAGCAGAGAAATCTATTGAAAAATCAATACTTACTCATATTGGATGCCATTCACTTTCCACTTTCCGTCTTCCTTCACTAACAGTACAGTTTCTGTATGAGATGGCATTTGCCAGGGGCCTTCTTCGGCCGGATAATATTGCGATACATGAACTGTTCCTTCACTTATACTAATCTTTGTACGGTAATCCCACGAAAAGTCAGGAATAAATAAATACATATCATCTGAGCCCGGAACCCACCATACCGTTTCACCCTGTCTGTTTTTCTCCGATACAAGACGTTCCTGCAAAAATGCGCGAGAAAATTCTTCTGTCATATACGGCTGAATCCTCTCCAAGGCTTCCAGCCTTGTCATTGGTTCATTTAATGCGTATTGCGCATCAGCGGCCTGTCGCAGCAGAGAACGGATAACCTCTTTCTCTGGCATATTGCTTTGCGCCGCCAAAGCGAGGGAGCCCGATGTCGTCCCCGTTACCTGTATACCGGCTACCGGCATAAAGAAAATAGCAAATACGGTTGCAATCACTCCGACGCTTTTCCATACATATTGCATCGTGCAACACTCCTTTTCCAAATTTTTCACGGGACTTAATTCAGCGTATTGTTATAAAAATAAATTCATTCACAATTACTGTACTTTACCACTAAATTTTTTGATTCAAAGCCACGTTAATAAAAAAAGGACTTCCGGTACAAACCGGGAGTCCTTTTATACAAAACGGCTTCTTTTTTTCTTTTTCCACACATAGTAAGCTACCAGTGCCACTAAGGTAACAAGAACAGCCACATCTCCATAATGGAGATATGTTTTAATTGCCGTCCAGTTTTCTCCAAGGATCCACCCTACATAAGCAAGCATGGTACACCAGATAGTCGTTCCGACAAAGCTGTAAACAATAAAACGAAGAAACGGGGCACGGGCCATCCCCATCGGTAACGAGATGAATGTACGGATCGCTGGAAGTAAGCGGGTAAAAAAACCCACACTATCTCCATGCCGGGCTAACCAACGCTGTGCCCGCCTCACTTCATTCAACGGAAAAACATAACGTAATGGTCCTTCAAGCAAGTGACCGTACTTGTAGCCAATGATATATGCAATGATACAGCCTATCGTTCCACCAATACTGCCAGCAGCGATGGCAGCAAACAAACTCATCTCTCCTTGTGCAGCAAGAAAGCCGGCAAACGGCATAATCAGCTCACTCGGAATCGGAATACATGCGCTCTCAAAGAGCATTCCAAAAAAGACACCGGTATAACCCAGATAGTTGATAATAGCGGTAATCCAAGAACCGATGGCTTCAATTATCTCCCCCATAAGTTCGTCCCCCTTTATCAACTATCCTATACACGAAATCAGTTTGTAGAACCTTTCATAGCTTCTTTTTCATCGGCACCCGTTTCATCTGTCTGATTTTGCAGCGGATTCTCCAATAACTCTCTAATATACTCTTGAGTTCGCTCTGGACGTGGGTCGATTACTTGAGCGCCATTAACCGTCTTCTCACGCAAGATATTGGCAGGCGGAATTTGCTCAGTCTGCAAATGCGTCACATCCAATTTATACGTGAGATTAGCCAGGCGTAGCATATCGCTCGAACTCATATTCGTCGTTACGTATGGCGATACAGCTTCCAGCACGCTCGGAATTCTCCATATGCTCGTACTTTTTGTAGCCTGCTCAGCCAAGGCTTTTAGCAGCTTGCGCTGACGCTCCGTCCGGCTGAAATCCCCCATCTTATCATGACGGAAGCGCGCGTACTGCAGCGCTTTGCGCCCATCCAGATGCTGCTGCCCCTTCTTGAGAATAATATCGTAATAACCGTTCTCTTCATACAGATAGTATTCCATATCTTTTTCTACATACAAATCTACGCCGCCCAGCGCGTCTACCACTTTTTCAAAGCCTTTAAAATCGGTAGTTACATAATACTGAATCGGCAGTCCCGTCAAATTCTCTACTGTTTGCGCCATTAACTCAGGTCCGCCAACCTCGTATGCCGTATTAATCCGGCTCTTCCGATAACCCGGAATTTCCACCCAAGAATCCCGTAGAATAGAAAAGAGCTGCGCTTTTTTCGTCTCAGGATCAATGCTGGCCACAAGGATGGAATCCGAACGCGTTGACTCTTCGTTCTCCCGCTTATCGACACCCATCAACAGGATATTCACACGCTCCTTCCCTGTCCATTCCGGCAGAGACGTAGCGGTGCCCGGTTGCTGAATCTTCGACGTAAACGAATAAAAGGAATATGCGTAATAACCGCCAATTCCTATCGCACCCAATAGAAGCACAACAAAAACTACGCGCAGTATGCTTCTCAACACTCTCATCGAATCACAAAACACCCTTTCTTTACAGTGAGCAAAACACCATCCCCTATTATACCGTATCAGAATGTCTTATCACTACGTTTATTTCATGCTATGTACCCAATGTTTTCTTCAGTAGTATTTACTTGCACACTTCATCCTATATAACTCTCCTTATGATGCTGGCATATCCAGAAAAAAAGACAGGGCTTTGCCTGTCCCCTGTCATTTACCGTTTCATAAACTTATGAATTCTTTTTCCGCCTTAAAACTGATGAAAAATGAAATAAAAAAAGAGAAGTCCCAACAAAACCTTCTCTTTTTTATTTCATTGCTTATTTTTCAATATCGCCTGTCCAATCAAGCATGCCGCCGACCATATTTTTGACATGGTAACCGCGCTCACTCAGCCATTCTGAAGCCATGCCGCTTCGATTACCGCTCCGACATACCATAATGTATTCCTTATCCTTGTCCAGTTCATGTAGCCGTTCTGGAATCTGGTTCAACGGAATATGCTTTGCGCCCGGAACGCGCCCTGCCGCATACTCATCATCTTCTCTAACATCAATCAAGTGCAAGTTTTCACCTTGCTTAAGCCGTTCGTTCACTTCATGTGTTGAAACTTCACCATATACGCTCACGCTGTCGCCTCCTTCATAATACATGTTAATCTGTACAATCTTATTATACCTCTTATATACCTGTAAATAAGGTGAATGAAGAAAGCCAGGCGCTCAAACGCTGCATTTGTCCCGTATAAATTAGTACGCCCATAGCAATAAGAATCCAACCACTCACATTTTTGATAACAGGCATCCAACGGTTCAAACGGCGGATTGCCTTGACGGAATACAACATAATAAAAGAAATAATAAAGAAAGGGATGGCTAACCCGAGCGAATAAACGCTTAGCAGGAACATTCCGGTATTGACGGTTTCCGCATTACCGGCCAGAAGCAAAATCGACGACAGGGCCAGACCTACACAAGGGGTCCAACCTGCGGCAAAAGCCATGCCTAACAGAAGCGAAGAGAACCACTTGCCCGCCTGTATGCGCGACATATCGAACCGCTTCTCACGCGCCAAAAATCCGAGCTTCAGCCAACCTATCGTCTGAAAACCGAATATAACAATCAAAATACCGCTTAATTGTTCGAATAGCTCGCGATTCGACCGAAGGAATTGACCAAGATAGCTGGCCGTCGCCCCAAATATAACAAAGATAATGGAAAACCCAATAATAAAAAACAAGGAACGAACCAATAGAGTACCACGCCGGATAGCCAGCTTGTCATCCTGTACCATTCCTCCTGTCAAATGAGTTATGTATGCAGGAATCAATGGAAAAACACAGGGTGAAAAAAATGATATTAAGCCAGCAAACCAGGCGAAAGAAACGGATACAGATTGCTGCATATTACCACCTCTCTAAGCATTTTCGCACATTCGCTTCACAAAGTGCAATAAATGGAATTGCTTTTTACTCATTAGCCTCTGAGAGTTTCACCATCCCGCCACAATTCAGCTGGCAAACAACAGTTCAACTAGAAAGTATTGAATACTATCATAAATAACGAATTAAAGATGTTTCTCACTCTATATGTAGTCGTATGTCAAAATAGAAATACCTGAAAAGCAACTGCTATGGAACATCCGGTTCATTGTTCCGACATACAAATTCAATTTCTCTCTGCGGGCGTGTATCTACATCCAGGATGGTCTTCATAATCTTAATTGCGTTCCGGTTATCTTCTGCATAATTGGAGGCAATGCAATCCGACGGGATATACAGGTGAAAGTCACGCATATACGCGTCATTCGCTGTAAACAGTATGCAACTGTTCCCCGCTACTCCTGCCAAAATAAGCGTTTCTACCTTCAAATATGCAAGCAGCGTATCAAGCACTGTAGAATAAAATGCCGAATGCTTGGGCTTTAAGACAAAGTAGTCATCTTCATCCGGAAGCAATTTATCTACAAATGGTTTACCGCGTACTTTTTCGTTCGTAGTATGTGCTACCAATTTCAGAAAATCAGACTGCCACTTACCGTAATTATCATTCACATATATGACAGGAACTCCGGCCTCCTTTGCCCGTTTCCTCAGATCCACAATCTGATCTACGATTTCCATTGAATTTTTAAACAACAAATCCCCTTCAGGGTATTCAAAATCATTGATTACATCAATCAAAAGCAATGCTACTTTAGATATGTCAGGTACATTTCCGTGTAAATCTACATTTTTGGCCGGCATGTTCCCACTCCTTTGTCCGTCATAATTTCTTCTCTATAGCTTTTACCTCTCTGTCTTTTCTTACAAACAAACGTACCTATTCCATGATGTTTCTGCTTCATAATGTAAGAAGAAAAAGAGAATGGACACATATGCTTGCCTTATCCGAAGCTGGCACTGTATCATGAAATTATACTAAGATCTATATGGCATCTTTTCGACAAGGAGGGGGCTTAATTGAGTTCAGTACGGCAAATTGCTACATACCTTGTGGAGCATCATAAAGAAATCAGTAACTCTATCGTTGATGCGGTTATAAACGGCATATCCGCCCCTACTTCACCGGATGAAATCGAACGCGCAAGAGAAAACTTTTCCAAGTTATTGAATTTAACAGGAACATCGCTTCTTGCCTCTTCTGAAGAAATCGAAAAGGATTTAGTAGAATGGAGTCAAAAAGTAGGAGAACACAGCGTTCACAGCGGGGAGAAAATTGGCAAAACTCTTGAGGTAATTCCTCTTGTTCGTTCGACATTCATTCAGCGTATTGGTCAATTATGCATAGAACACGGTCTTCCTACAACCGAAACTCTTCAGGTTATCGAAAAACTTAACTATACGCTCGACATCGCGGTTAACGAGACAATGAAAGCATTTGATTATTTTAAGGATAAAATCATCAGTGCCGCTTACGAGGAAGTGAGTGAATTATCCGCTCCCATCGTTCCGATACTTCAAGGCATTGCGGTTCTTCCGCTAATCGGCTCGATTGATTCTCATAAAGCCAATCATATCTTACACAACGTCATTCCAAAAGTGGCAGAGCTAAAACTCAATTGCCTTATTATTGATTTTTCTGGCATTCATATCATCGATACAATGGTCACGGACCATATCTTCAAAATCCACCGTATTCTTCGATTGCTCGGCACCAAAGCCGTATTGACGGGGATTCGTCCCAGCCTTGCACAAACGGCTGTCGGAATCGGGATTGACTTCTCTTCTATTAAAACGTACGCTACCGTACAACAGGCACTTGAATCTACCCATAAACAGACAAAATAAATTCACATATATACTCTATTATGCAATTATGCAAAAAAGGCACGCCGCTCTGGGCATGCCTTTTTTTATATTTGTTGTATTTGACTTATGATTTTGCACTGAGCGCTTTCTCGTTCGCCACGCCACACCAATGCATGATGGTATGCGCCATGATTTCTGCACACTCAATCATGCGATCCAGCTCGATGTATTCATTCGGATAGTGCGCCATGCTTGTCACACCCGGTCCGAATACGATGGACGGCGTCTCGCCCACTTTGGTTAAGAGGCCGCCATCTGTTCCCCATGGAGAAGCTTCAATAACCGGGTCCTGCCCAAGAACAGTACGATATGAATGAATAAGATGATTCATCAGTTCATGATCGGAATCAATCATACCAGGTACCCACTGTGCGCCAAACCATTCAAGTTGCGGTGGATGCTGCGCAAGCCATTCATCATCCAATGCCGCAAGCGCTTCAGCCATCGCTTGCTTTGCATCTTCCATTTCTTCCTCTGGTGCAACACCCATCCGTCCCTGTAGTTCTACCAGATCTGGAACGGAAGACGGCCATTCTCCACCTTGAATGGTTCCTACATTAATCGGAATCGGGATCGGAATACTTTTGTAAAGCGGATCAGTAATTTTATCGTTTCGTTCTTTTTCCAATTTACGAATCGCATCCACTACAATCATCGCTTTCTCAATTGCACTTACGCCTTCATAGCGTGTACCCCCGTGTGCCGAACGGCCTTTTACTTTAATCTTAAACCACATGGAACCCTGCTGTTTAGGGAAAATCTTCATCTGAGTCGGTTCCGGAATAAGCGCTGCATCCGCTTTATAGCCGCGCAGTACGGTGGAGAGTGTTCCGGAGCCGCCGCTTTCTTCTTCTACTACGCTTTGGAAGATAATATCTCCCTTAAGACGAACCCCGAGTTCCTTCAGGCATTCGACCGCAAACAGCATCGCTACGTTGCCGCCTTTCATATCCGTTACGCCGCGCCCGTACATTTTGCCGTTCTCCACCTTGCCGCTGAACGGATCGTCATCCCATTGTTCGAAGTCACCAGCAGGCACGACATCAATATGACCGTTCAGTATGAGCGACTTGCCACCGCCTTCTCCCTTCCAGATGCCCACTACGTTTGGGCTGCCTTCAAATGACGTACGCGGAGAGCAGAAGTATGGATGTTTGACTAGCTCTTCCCCTGCTGGCTCCCACACATCCACTTCTAATCCGAGCGCATCCAGCTTATCAGCGACAAGTTTCTGTGCCACCGCTTCTCTTCCCTGTACGCTCGGCGCCTGTACTACCTGAGCGAGAAAATCGACTGCTTCCTGCCGATGCGTCTGCATCCATTTCTTAATTTGCTCTTTCATCATTCTTTTGGCACCTCCCTGGTTATTTAAAGACTGGAACGTGACTACCTTCCGAAATTTTTAATGGAGCTTCTGTACTTTCCACTACCTGCTCGACCGTATACGGGTACAGTACTTCACGCAGATGCAGCTCCCCATTCACTACCTCGATAACGGCTCGCTCGGTAATAATCATGTCTACACATTCTGGTGCAGTTAACGGCAACGTACATTTTCGGAGAATTTTCGGTTCTCCAGCTTTGTTCGTATGGTTCATCAACACGATAACTTTTTTCGCTTTTTGTGCCAGCTCAATGGCGCCGCCCATACCGGGCACTCGTTTGCCAGGTACAATCCAGTTTGCTAAATCGCCCTTCTCGCTTACTTCCAATGCACCGAGAATTGTAATATCCAGATAACCACGTCGAATCATACCAAACGCAACCGTACTATCGAAGTATGAAGCGCCGGGAACGAGCGTAATGGGAAATCCGCCCGCATTGCATAAATTCTCATCTTCCTTTCCCTTTTCAGGGGAAGGACCAGTACCTAGAATGCCATTTTCCGCATGAAACATGACGTCCCACTCTTGCGGAATATAATCCGCTACAAGCGTTGGTATACCTATCCCTAAATTTACTAGCATTCCCGGCTCAATTTCTTTTGCTGCACGCCGTGCAATTAAGTGACGCTGCTCTACTCCCACGCCCATTTCCAATTCACCCCTTCACTTTTGACAATATAGTCTACATACACACCTGGAGTTACGATGCATTCCGGGTCCAGTTCGCCTCTTGGCACGATTTCTTCCACCTCGGCAATCGTGATATCCGCAGCCATAGCTACGAGTGGATTAAAGTTACGGGCGCTTTTATCATAAATAAGGTTGCCGTATTCATCCGCTTTGAGCGCATGTACAATACCTACCTGGGCCGTTAGAGCAGGCTCTACCATATACGTCTTACCTTCTATTTCTATACGATTCTTTCCTTCTTCAACAATCGTTCCAAGCCCCACATCCACTAGAATTCCACCTAGTCCCATACCACCAGCTCGAATTTTTTCGGCGAGCGTGCCTTGAGGATAGAATGTAACCTTCATTTTCCTTTCGGTCATCAAACGTCCAGCATTCGGATTGGAACCAATATGTGACGTAATTAAGCTACGAGCGCGTTCGGCCGTTACAAGGCACCCGATTCCTATATCTGGAAAACCAGAGTCGTTGCCGATTAAGTCGAGATCAGTAACCCCTTTGCGTAAAATCCCGTCAATGATGGTAGGCGGGTTACCTACACCACCAAATCCCCCAAACATAAGTGTAGTGCCATCTGTAATATGAACAAGCGCTTCATCAAGTGAAACAACTTTAGACATGGTCTGCTTCATCCTTCATTCCTCCCTATTGCACACTTTCTTTAGGAACGAGCTGTCCTTCCTTCTCCAATTCCAGTGTTAATTCACCGATGGATTGATCGAGTATAAACAACAATTCGTTTATTTCTTCTTCTGAAATGACAAACGGAGGCGCTACAATTACACTATCCCCAGCTTGCCCGTCAATACCTCCGGAAGCATTATAAATAAGCAACCCGTTATTTTTTGCCTTTTCGATAGCTCGCTCCGTCACTCCAAGTCCGAGAGGGAACGTTTCCTTCGTAGTCCTGTTTTTGACGAACTCGATACCACAAAGCAATCCTTTACCACGAACATCGCCGATGATATCGTGCTTTTGCATGAGCGTTTGCAAACCGGATAATAATTGAAGGCCACGCTCTTCTGACTTGGCAATCAACTGGTTATCCTCGATATACTGCATAACGGCCAGGGAAACTGCTGCCGATTGTGGATTGGCGCTAAACGTATGCCCCGACATAATCGATTGGGAGCCAGCGGCAATGACATCAATAATCCGCTTGCTTGCTATCGCGGCAGCCATAGGAGTATAGCCGGCAGCCATTCCTTTGCCAAGCGCCATTAAATCCGGCACCACATCCCAATGATCAATCCCGAACGGTTTGCCAGTGCGTCCATTACCTGTCATCACTTCATCAGCAATGAACAGAATATCGTGACGCTCGCAAATTTCTTTTATTCGTTGATAGTAATACGGCGGCGGCGTTACCGCACCCGCGGATGCGCCAATAATCGGCTCAGCGATAAACGCCGCGATATTATCTGCACCAATACGGTGAATTGCCTGCTCCAACTGATTCGCACATAGTAAATCGCAGCTCGGATATGTGCTGTTAAACGGACAACGGTAGCAATATGGTGGTTCAATCGATGGAAATTCTTCCAAAAGCGGAATAAAGCGCTTTCTTCTCAGAATATGACCTGACATTGATAGCGCGCCTAGCGTAATACCGTGATAACTCATCCAACGGGAAAGTATTTTATTCTTACTAATACGTCCCTGCTCTTGCCAATACTGTATAGCAATCTTCATTGCGGTTTCTGTCGCTTCTGACCCGCTATTAACAAAGAACACGTAATCAAGATCCCCGGGTGTCCAGCTTGCCAGCTTAGTGGCCAATGCTTCTGCGGCTTCACTTGTAAACTGAGAACGATAAGTGAATGACACTTTCTTTGCTTGTTCATTCATTGCGTCAATCACAGATTGTACACCATGTCCAATGTTAGTTGTCACAGCACCTGAGCATCCGTCCAAATAGGCTTTGCCTTCAATATCATATAAATAAACACCTCTGCCGTGTGAGACAGTAGGATATTCCTTATCTAGTAACGGTTTAATTACATGGCTCTTTCCCTTCATCGGGCTTTCCTCCTTCGTATTTCTTCGCCACTTTTATCATAGCAAAGGGGGTAAAAGAAAAATATTCGCACTATTATATGAATTTGTAGTATATTTTTTATACACCATGTATAAAGAGAGGAATGTGCATGTCGATTACACTAAAAGAAGCATTAGAATTGCCTGATATTCAACAGATAAAACTAGTCGGTGGTCACGGTGGCCTGCATCGAATTATCAAATGGGTCACCATTGTCGAGATTATCGAAGACGCAACACGGCTGCAGGAGGGAGAATTCCTCATTACGACCGGATACGGCTTAGATACTAGAGCGAACCGACGCGATTTCATTGAACAACTGGTACAACAAAATCTATCTGCAGTGGCGATTCATACCGGATTCTATATGGAGCGAATCCCGATGGAGTTCATTGAGGCGGCTAATACACACAGCCTCCCGTTGATTGAAATTCCTCGTCATATGAATTTTTCTGAGGTAACAAAAGCACTGCTCGGCCACATCGTAAACCGACAATTACAGCTTATGCAGGATACACAACAAATTCACCATGAGCTAACCATGTTAACGCTGAATAACCAGGGCCTGGCTCCGCTTGTGGAGACATTGGCAGCCCGCCTGCAGGCTGAAGTGGAAATTTATGATGTCCAGGGACGTCGATTAGAAGGAAGCAGCAAGGGGGTAGAAGCTTCTCTACCGCTTGAAACAATCGTATCCTTACAGCAAACGATGAACATAGCAGCTCCCGTGCCCCTATCCGCAGAGCAGCTTGTTCATACGATTGCGACTGATCAGGAACAATATGGATTTCTGCACATCCAAAAGCAGACTGCACTTACGGAGATGGATCGGTTAATTGTAGAGCAGGCTAGCACGGTCTGTGCGATTGAGTTTCTAAAACAAAAGGCCGTCGATGAAGCACTAGTGCGTATGCGGGAAGATGTACTGGATGAATTACTCGAAAACAACGAACAAGATGAAGCCTATCTTCAGAAATTGGCCCACAAGCTGAATTATCGCTTGGAAGGAGCGATGACTGTTATGCAAATCGCTTCTATCTCGGAAGATAGCATCCGGCCGCTCGTTCAGTCTTGGGCCCGGAAGCAGGCCAAGACTGTTCTTCTACGTGAAAAACAGCGCACCATAACCCTTGTCATTCCTGTACAGCAGGATAAAGACATCATTCGAGTAGCACAATCTTTACAGCAAGAAGCACAGCTTCGGCTTGCGTCGGGACCACTTTATATCGGTATGAGCATCCCTTTCTGTGGACTGGGTCAAATCGCCGCCAGTGCACAAGAAGCACGGGAAGCCCTCCAGATAGGTATTACGACCGGAGAGGTTCTGATGACGTATGACAAAATCGGAGCATTCGCTCCGCTTCTGCAGATGAAAAAAGCAGGAATCGAACTGACGACATTATTCCGTCCGCTGCTCGATCCCCTGCTCACCTATGATCAAAAACATAATTCCAGTCTCGTCGATACGCTGGAATGCTATCTGCAGCACAATTCTAATATTAAAAATACGGCGGCTGCGCTCTTTATTCATCGTCATACACTAAAATACCGGCTTGAACAAATCGAGGAAAAGACGAATAAAGATTTGCAGAACGCCCATACTCTTACACAATTTCATCTGGCATTGATGGCTTATCGGCTTGATCGTGCAGCATTAAAGGTACTATAAGTGATATAACGCTATTGCCTGGATAAATCCTTGACCCAAAGGCTCATATCTTCGAACTTGTCAAAGATGTTGCAGTTCTTCGTCATCCGACCCGTATATTCATACCCAAGCTGATGGAATACCGCATTCATACCGAATGAAAGAGAACGGGCAAGCGAGTATGCACAGTATATACTGCGTGAGCGTAACTCACGTTCAAGTGCGACAATCAGATGGCGCATTAGTCCGTGTTTACGAT
The DNA here is from genome assembly GCF_001274715.1 of Aneurinibacillus migulanus. Lineage (GTDB taxonomy): Bacteria > Bacillota > Bacilli > Aneurinibacillales > Aneurinibacillaceae > Aneurinibacillus > Aneurinibacillus migulanus. The sequence continues at coordinate 86,061 of NZ_LGUG01000009.1, forward strand.
GCTCAGGATATGTGGCACAATCGGTCATCTCTGCATTGTTATATAAGGTGTTCACCTCAGCCGATGCAGCGCTAATAATCCGATGATTCGATTCAACCGCATAGAAAATCGTGCCTTCAAGCATGACTTTCTTAATATACGAGGCATCGTTCATTGGCGTCGGATATGTCTGAAATACGGTACCATATAATTGGGCAAGTTGTTCGGCGTCTTCTATAGTAGCAAGCCGAATGGAATAGCCTTGTGCCAGTGGTTCATCCGAAGGTTTAGGCGGAAGCGTAAGTACTTGGCGCAGAATATCATCTTCTTGCATCCAATACTCGCTTGTACGCCGTTCATCCGTAAAATACAGTGCCATGCTATAAGCGTCGCTGCCATTGAAATATCTTTTGAATACACCTTCAAGCATATAACCGAAGCTAAGAAGCGTCTGCCAATCTTCGGGACGGGATTTAATGAAAACTTTTGTGAATCCGTTTTCCATTGCAAGTTCAAGCACACGTTTATGCATCGTCTGTACATTGCCACGGTAATCATCTATACGTAGTCGGGCATTAAACGGGTCCAGGCAGATTTCCATAATGAAATCCTGACCACTTTCGGTGCGAGAATGAGAATACAATTCATTTTTTGTTGTCATAAATAAACCTCCGTTCTATTATAGTTTTCATAGTTTAGAAATATTGCAAAAATCATGCCGATTACTTCAAAGAAAAGGGTGATAGCTGTGTCCAAATTGGCAGCAATCTGGTCGGAAGAGCTAGAATGGCTTCTGGGCATTATTAATGTGGGCATCCACCTTGTCGATAAAGAAGGAACAACCATATTCTTCAATGAAACGATGGCCGAAATCGACGGGCTGGACCGCAGGGATGTTATCGGCCAGAACATATTTGATTTATTTCCTTCCCTAACAAATGAAAGCAGCACGCTCAGTCGCGTACTTCGTACCGGAGAGGAAATTGTAGATAAAGTCCAAACATATATGAATATGAAAGGCAAACAAATCACCTCTATTAACAGCACATATCCGCTGTGTAAAGAAGGCGATATTATCGGTGCAGTCGAGTTGGCCGAGGACATTACCCGTATCGTTCAATTGAATGATCAAGTTCTTGATTTACGCCAACAACTCTACAAAAAAACGAGAGAAAAGAAAAATACACAAAATGATACGCAATATCATTTCAGCGATCTTATCGGGGAAAGCTCTTTGTTTCAACAGGCACTCACAAGAGCCAAGCGGGCGGCTCGCACCCAGTCATCTGTGCTTATCTGTGGTCCGACTGGCACAGGCAAAGAGTTAATCGCACAGAGTATCCATAACGCTAGCATTCGCCGGGACAAACCGTTCATCGCACAAAACTGCGCGGCAGTACCACGTGAATTGATGGAGGGCTTGCTGTTCGGCACAACCAAAGGAGCGTTTACAGGTGCTATCGACCGTCCCGGCATTTTTGAGCAGGCGGATGGTGGTACACTGTTCCTCGATGAGATTAACAGTCTCGACGTTATGCTGCAAGCTAAGCTCTTGCGTGTACTTCAGGACGGACGTGTCCGGCGCGTTGGCGGTGCTTCAGAACAGGAAGTAAATGTTCGTATTCTTGCTGCGATGAATATTAGTCCTTACGAAGCACTGAAGCATAATATCCTGCGCTCTGACTTGTTTTTCCGGCTGAATGTGGTAAATATTGAGCTTCCGCCGCTCATTCGACGTAAAGAAGACATCATCTTGCTGACCAGGCATTTTATCGGAAAGTTCAACCAGACTTTTGCGATGAAAGTAAGCGGTATCAGCGAAAAAGTTGCACAAACGTTTCTTACGTATGCTTGGCCGGGAAATATACGCGAACTGCGTCATACGATTGAAGCGGCGTTTAATATGCTTGAAGAAAATGAAGAGAGGATTGAACTACACCACCTGCCTCTTCAATTTACTGAATTACCGACGGAATCTATGTCCGCATCGGATACAGAATCACCAAAGTCCGCTCCATCCGCCTATCCGATGAACTTGCCTGGCTATATTGAAAGCATCGAACGGGTTATCATCGAAGAGGCTCTTAAGCATCATGAAGGAAACGTAAGCAAAACCGCAGAAGCACTCGGTGTCAAGCGCCAGGCTCTTCAGTATAAAATTAAAAAATTCAACCTATAGACAAAATTTTGGCAGCAAAAAATTCACGAAACGCAAAATTTTTTGCAGATAATTTTATTAACTCACAGAGGGAATTTATCCCTCTGTTTTTTGTAACCCCTATCAAATCAGTATTTTTAGAATCTTTCATATCTTGGCATGCATCTTGCTGTATATAAAAGCGATGAGAACACGCTAAGGAGGTACAGCAAATGAGCTTACTGGAAAAAGACTTGAATAAAGGTCAACATACTCCCGCATTAGGTGAGGGCTGGCATGCCGCCCCTGCAAAAACACGCAACTTCCGTGATATCGAACTTTGGAAAGACGTAACAGATGAACAATGGAACGATTGGCTCTGGCAGCTTACTCATACAATAAAAACCGTAGAAGACTTAAAGAGAGTCGTAAACTTGACTCCTGAAGAAGAAGAAGGCGTACGAATTTCCACACAAACTATTCCGCTGAATATTACACCGTACTATGCATCACTTATGGACCCGGATGATCCACGTTGTCCAGTGCGTATGCAATCGGTTCCGGTATCAGCAGAGATTATGAAAACAAAATACGATTTAGAAGACCCGTTGCACGAAGATGAAGATTCTCCAGTACCGGGTTTGACACATCGTTATCCGGATCGTGTGCTGTTCCTGGTAACCAACCAGTGCTCCATGTATTGCCGCTACTGTACACGTCGCCGCTTCTCCGGCCAAGTAGGTATGGGCGTGCCGAAGAAACAACTCGATGCGGCCATCAACTATATCGCCAACACTCCAGAAGTGCGTGATGTTCTCATTTCCGGTGGCGATGGCCTATTAATTAATGATACGGTACTCGAATATATTTTGAAAAACCTACGTGCGATTCCACATGTGGAAATCATTCGCATTGGTACGCGCGCTCCTGTCGTATTCCCGCAACGGATTACAGAAAATCTGTGCAATATCTTGAAGAAGTATCATCCGGTATGGCTGAATACGCACTTCAATACACCGCTTGAAATCACGCCTGAATCAAAGCTAGCCTGTGAAATGCTTGCAAACGCTGGGGTTCCGGTTGGGAATCAGGCCGTTATTCTTGCAGGTATTAATGACAGCGTGCCGATTATGAAGAAACTTATGCATGAACTTGTAAAAATCCGCGTTCGTCCATACTATATCTATCAGTGCGACCTGTCCGAAGGTATTGGCCATTTCCGTGCACCGGTGTCTAAAGGCCTTGAAATTATGGAAGGTTTACGCGGCCACACATCTGGCTATGCGGTACCGACATTCGTAGTGGATGCGCCAGGCGGCGGCGGTAAAATTGCGCTACAGCCAAATTACATGATTTCTCAAAGTCCGGATAAAGTCGTACTACGCAACTTCGAAGGGGTTATTACTTCTTATCCGGAACCGAAGAATTATGAGGCGGGACGTGCAGACGCGTACTTCAACGAGCATTATGGCATTGTGCAAGAAGAAGAAACAGTAGGAATTAGCGCCATTATGCGTGATGAGAAATTCAACCTCGTACCAGAAGGCTTACGTCGTATGAATAAACGTAAACAATATGAACAAACCGATGATCACGCCTCCCTAAAAGACCGCCGTGATAAACGCGACGAGATGAAGGCGAAGTTAGCCAAGACGAAAAATAATCAATAATCAACAAGGGGGGAACATGAATGAAATGCATCTGGTGCGAGACCGAGACAGCCACAGAAGGCATCCAGGATTGCTATTGGGTTACGCCGGACGGAAAAAACACTGTGCACATCCAGAATATTCCTTCTGTTGATTGCCCGAACTGTTACGATAAGTTCGTTCCGGAAGATACTTCACAAAAAATTGAAGATGCGCTTTACTTGAATGATATCTCCTCCCTAGGTACGAAGTTCACATACGAACAACTACTTGAGGCGCCGCGCATCAATATGTTTAAAGCAAAATCAGAGTAAATCCATAAATGCGAGACGTGCACCCACCCTGCCGTCTCGCATTTTTCTTTATGTCTTCTTTCTTCTTCACGTATGAAATTCCACATTCTCTCCAAAATAATACAAGCGACTACTTATGACAGAAGGAGAATGCATATGGCAAGCAAGGCAAAAAACAAGAAGCTTACTCCCACGCAAATCGAATACCAAAAGGTTTCACAGGCGCATGAACCACCCCGGCCAGTGTTCAAAAATGTACTGCGTGCTTTTTTTATCGGGGGTGCTATCTGCCTGTTCGGGCAGGTTATTCAAAGCTTTTTCATTAACTACTTTAATTTTACAGAGAAAACGGCGGGCGATCCGACCGTTGCCGTTCTTATCTTTATCTCTGTTCTTCTGACCGGGATTGGCGTCTATGACAAAATTGCACAGTATGCCGGGGCCGGCACGGCTGTACCTGTAACGGGGTTTGCCAACTCTATCGCTTCGGCTGCACTTGAGCACCGCAGCGAAGGTCTTGTATTAGGCGTTGGGGGCAACATGTTCAAGCTAGCCGGTTCTGTTATTGTATTCGGTGTTTTCGCCGCCTTTATTATTGGTCTGCTAAAATGGGCCTGGATGACGTTAGGAGGGATATCATAATGCTTCAGGGACACCAGTCATGGATTTTTCGGAATAAGCCTGTTATCCTCTCCTCTGCGGCTGTTGGAGGACCGTTTGAAGCCCAGGGAAATTTAGCTGATGACTTCGATCTTTTATATGGCGATATTTGGCTCGAACAGGATAGTTTTGAGAAGGCAGAAAAGAAAATGCTTGAGGACGCCTGCGATACCGCCATCAAAAAAGCGGATATTCAAAAAGGTGACATTAACTTTTTTCTGGCCGGTGATTTAATGAACCAGATTATCTCCAGTAGCTTCTCCGCCCGGACTGTCGGCGTGCCTTACCTGGGGATTTTCGGCGCCTGCTCCACTTCCATGGAAGGTCTGGCACTCGCTGCCCAGCTCGTCGACAGCGGAGCAGCCAAATATGCGCTTGCCGGAACATGCAGTCATAATTGTACGGCTGAGAAACAATTCCGTTATCCGACAGAATATGGTTCGCAGAAGCCTCCGACTGCTCAATGGACAGTTACTGGTGCGGGAGCCGCGGTCGTCGCTTCTTCCGGGAATGGTCCGCGCGTCGTCTCGGCTACTGTCGGCCGGGTAATCGATATGGGTATTTCTGATCCGTTCAATATGGGAGCTGCGATGGCACCGGCAGCGGTAGACACGATTCAAGCGCATTTCCGCGATTTGCAAATTACTGCCGATCATTACGATATTATCGCCACAGGTGATTTAGGACAAGTCGGACATGCCATTGCTAAAGACTTATTCAAGAAACACGGAATTGACGTTCCAGAAAATAAACTGACGGATTGCGGTCTGCTTATCTACAGCAAGGATCAGGAAGTAATGTCTGGAGCAAGTGGCTGCGCTTGCTGTGCAACCGTAACGTACGGTCACCTTCTTAGACGTCTGCGTGCCGGAGAGTGGAAACGCATGCTCATTGTAGCTACGGGTGCACTTCTCTCTCCGCTCAGTTACCAGCAGAACGAAAGCATTCCATGCGTGGCACACGCAGTCGCTATCGAACAATGATTTCATAGACAGGAGGCATACAGTATGATTTTTTTCTGGGCTTTTGTTATCGGCGGTCTCATCTGTGTGATCGGGCAGTTATTAATGGATGTAGGGAAACTAACACCTGCTCATACGATGTCCACCCTAGTTGTAATGGGCGCTGTGCTCGACGGTTTGGGGTGGTATGAGCCTCTCATCAAGTTTGCCGGGGCCGGTGTAACTGTACCGATTACCAGTTTTGGTAACGCACTCGTTCACGGGGCTATGCAGGAGATGCAATCCGATGGGGTTATCGGTATTATCACCGGTATTTTTGAAGTAACGAGCGCCGGAATTTCGGCGGCTATTATTTTTGGATTTCTTGGCGCTTTGGTGTTTAAACCAAGAGGATAAGCACATACTATCTGCTGTGGAGGTGAAGGTCATGACAGTATCAGCACAAGTCAAACAGGCAATCGCAAGTTTGAAAAGCGCACAAGCCAGCTTGGAAACATTCGCATTAAGCACACAAAACCAGCAAGCAAAGCAGCTTTTCACCCAAAACGCGCAACAGACGCAATCAATCATCGATGCGCTAGAACCTCGGGTTCAACAACTCGAACAAGAAGAGCCTCAATACAAAGGGTTTTAATTTGCGAACGCCAGGGTGAGTCTTTGACTCACCTTCCTTATATTCCAACGAGGTGAATACACATGAATGATGTTGTTCAAATCGCATTACGCGCCTTCTTCGCGCTTGTGGTTCTATTCGCCATCACTCGATTTACCGGGAAAAAGCAACTAGCACAGCTAACATTCTTCGAATACATAGTCGGCATTACGATTGGTGATATCACCGCTGTCATTGCGACAGACATCGAGAACAACCTAGTTCATGGCTACACGAGCCTCCTTGTTTTTGCCGCTATTCCATTTCTCATTGATTATTTATCATTAAAGAGTAAATTCGTCCGTCAATTATTTGAAGGAAAAGGTACCGTACTTATTAAAAATGGAAAAATACTGGAAGAAAACTTAAAAAAAGAACATATTAACACGGATGAACTCATGGCACAACTCCGCCTGAAAGGTATGTTTAGAGCAGCTGACGCGGAATTCGCCATGCTCGAAACGAACGGCCAGATTAGCGTTATGCCAAAAAAGAGTTCACAACCAGCTACGATAAAAGATTTGCAGTTAAATCTTCCTGCAGAGGCAGAGCCAGAAACAGTAATTATGGATGGCGAAATTATGCTCGATCCGCTTAGAGCGAGCGGTCGCAATACCCAATGGCTTCATACTGAATTGAAAAAAACAGGCGTTAAGCTAGAAAATGTATTCATAGGCCAGGTCGACGATAAAGGAGTATTATATCTGGATTTGTACAACGATCAGCTTCAAGTGCCGCAGCCAAGCCAGAACCAATTGCTTCTTGCAACATTGAAGAAATGCCAGGCTGACTTTGAAATGTTTGCATTGGAAACTCAGGCTAAAGAAGCGAAACGACTCTATAGCAAAGCTGCTGAAAAACTGCAGCATACCATAGAACAAGTAAATCCTTATCTTCGCTAAAAAAGACCCTCGCATTTCTTTATGAAAGCGAGGGCTTATTTTATTTCTTAATCAAATGTTTGCTGTAGGAGCACTTTTCCAGTCAAGCGTCAACTTTTCATCTTTGCAATCTACAGTTACTGTCGTTCCATCTGTAATCTGTCCACCAATTAGCGCTCTTGCAATAAGTGTTTCCAGATGGCGTTGCAGAAATCTGCGTAACGGGCGTGCACCATAAACCGGATCGTAGCCTTCTTTTGCGATATACTCTTTGGCTGCTTTCGTTAATACGAGTTCGACGCCGCGCTCGGCCAATCGTTTCTGTAAATTAGCGATAAGAAGCCCGACGATTTGTCCAATTTCGGTAACAGTTAGCGGCTTGAATAGCACGATTTCATCTACCCGATTCAAAAATTCGGGCCTAAAATTCATCTGTAATTCTCCCATCACCTGCTCACGGGCTGTTTCTGTAATCTCACCGGATTCGGTAATGCCATCCAGCAAAAATCCCGATCCGATATTAGATGTCATAATAATGACTGTATTTTTAAAGTCGATCATCCGGCCTTGCGAATCTGTAATTCGTCCATCATCAAGCACCTGTAGCAGTACGTTGAAAACATCATGATGTGCTTTCTCAATTTCATCAAACAGAATGACCGAGTACGGTTTACGCCGTACAGCTTCAGTAAGCTGACCGCCCTCCTCAAAGCCTATATAGCCGGGAGGTGCACCGATAAGGCGAGATACGCTGTGCTTTTCCATATATTCGCTCATATCGATGCGTATCATATTATCTTCGGTATCGAACAGTGTCTCGGCCAGCGTTTTGGCAAGCTCTGTTTTTCCGACGCCGGTAGGTCCCAGGAAGATAAATGAGCCGATCGGGCGGCGTGGATCTTTAATTCCTGCACGCGCACGGATAATAGCATCTGCTACGCTATCCACCGCCTCACCCTGGCCGACAACACGCTGATGCAGAATTTGATCTAATTTCAATAATTTTTCCCGCTCTCCCTCTACCAGTTTAGCGAGCGGAATCCCGGTCCACCGAGAAATAATACGGGTAATCTCCTCTTCTGTTACTTCTTCTCGCAACAGAGACTCTTCCCCTTTGCGAGCAGACTGCTTCTCCTCTTCTTGCCGCAGTCTTTTTTCTGCTTCAGGAAGCTTACCGTACTTCAGCTCGGCGGCCTTGTTCAGGTCATAGTCTCGCTCCGCCCGTGCAATCGCCTGATGAATTCGCTCCATTTCCTCCCGTAGCTTCTGAATGTTTCCAAGAGCCTGCTTCTCTTCATCCCACTGCGCTTTCATTGTTGCGAAACGCTCACGCCGCTCGGCCAGTTCCTTCTGCAGTTGTCCAAGTCGCTCGCGACTGGCCGGATCGGTTTCTTTCTTTAATGCGGCTTCCTCGATTTCCAGCTGCATAACCCGGCGTGCAACCTCATCCAGCTCTGCCGGCATCGAATCGATTTCTGTGCGGATCATGGCACACGCTTCATCCACTAAATCAATCGCTTTGTCTGGTAAGAAACGGTCTGTAATATACCGGTGAGATAATACGGCCGCTGTTACGAGAGCATTGTCATGAATTTTCACACCGTGGAATACTTCAAACCGCTCGCGCAGACCACGCAGGATAGAAATTGTGTCTTCGACAGTCGGTTCATCCGCCATAACGGTCTGAAATCTACGTTCAAGTGCCGCGTCCTTTTCAATATATTTGCGATATTCATCGAGTGTCGTGGCACCGATGCAGTGCAGCTCACCACGCGCAAGCGTCGGTTTGAGCAGATTCCCCGCATCCATCGATCCCTCTGTCCGGCCTGCACCTACAATCGTATGAATCTCATCAATAAACAGCAGAAGCTTTCCTTCACTTCGCTTAATTTCCTGCAATACTGCCTTAAGCCGCTCCTCGAATTCCCCACGGTATTTGGCACCGGCGATAAGTGCTCCCATATCGAGCGCGAAAATACGTTTATCGCGCAAACCTTCCGGTACATCACCACGAACAATGCGGTGGGCCAAGCCCTCTACGATCGCTGTTTTTCCAACACCTGGCTCCCCGATAAGCACCGGATTATTCTTCGTTTTACGCGATAAAATCCGAATGACATGACGAATCTCCGCATCACGTCCAATAACCGGATCAAGCTTATTACGACGCGCCTCTTCTACGAGGTCATGGCCATACTTCTCCAGCGCTTCATATGTTACTTCTGGCGTGGCGCTTGTGACGCGCTGATTGCCTCTTACCTCATTCACCGCAGCAAGAAATGCTTTGCGGGTAATACCGTGATTTGTAAACAGAATACGCAACGGCGGTACACCCTGTACCTCTTCTAGAATGCCGAGGAAAAGATGCTCGACGGATATATACTCATCATGCATAGCTTTTGCCTCGTCTTCTGCTTTCAACAGAATATTGTTAACGCCGGAACTGATATAGATTTTTCCTGCTTCCCGTCCGGAACCGGATACACGCGGCTTTTGCTCCAACCTTCTCTCAATATCCCGTGTAAGACTCTCAGGCGATGTATTCATTCTGTGCAACAAACGTGGTAGCAACCCTTCATGCTGCGTCAACAGCGAAAGCAGCAGATGCTCCGTCTCCACTTCTGGATTGCCGTACCGGAGCGCTTTCGTCTCCGCCTGCTGAATCGCCTCGAGCGATTTTTGTGTGAAACGATTCATATCCATAATGCATTGTGCCTCCTTTTTGGTTCATTTTTCTTTTCCACAAGATGACATATACAACACTTTATCCGGCCTTAACGGGAAGTAACCTCCCACCTCAAGACTAGGAGAAATCGGGGAAGTTTATGTGGAGGATACACTTCCCCTAAAGATCCGATACGTTCAACTAATACTCAGTGGGGGATGAAGAACCCCCACTGAGTAAAGTTTCACTTTATATTATACCCTTCCCTTTTGAAGTAAAAATACAAAGATTCCATCTAAAAGAAATGTGGTAGAGTAAAAGACACCTTCTTCTCACATACTACTTCTATGGATGCGAGAATTTATTAGGAGGGGATAGCATGGATAAGGAAAAGCAAGGTACTCCAACCACTCTGAAAGAACTGGAAAAAAAACACGAGATGCAAAAAGAAGTCTCAAGTACTATGGAACATAACCAGAAGCTAAAAGAAGTGAGTCGGAAAGAAGAAATGATACAAGATGAACCGTAATGAATAAACACATAACGGCCTCTCCATGAATCGGCGAGGCCATTTTTTATTCAAACAAAAAAACCGCTCCAGGGGAGCGGTCTAATTCGCTATATGATGAAGCCTCTGCTTAGCTTCTTCAACATCCATATCGATACGGGTCAGAATATATATCCAGTCCTCCGTCTGCTTTCTCATATGATAAAAAATAACCGGCCTTTCATGCTTAAGAATCGTCACTACTTCAATAGTCGGTGTCGTCTCGTCAAATGCTCTCTGCCTTAAAAACCCCTTCAAAAAACTCGTAAAAACAAACAAATTCTGCGGGTGATCTGGATAGTTTTCTAACAGCACAAAAAAATCTCTTACCAAATCACCAATGTGAATATTATATACTTTTCTGCTCATTTTTCGCCCCCTGGCAACTGGCTGGCATATCTAACGATAGAAGCCCCTATAGTTTTGCGTCCTTATTTTTCAATAAGTTTGCCTTTTTCAACAGGAAGATTATATCATGAAAATAGAACTATAATAAACAATAAAATTCACTTATCAATAGTATTATACAGATATAAACACTACCGCTAGAATTACCCGCACAAAAAGAACGTACGTTCCTGTTATCCACAAAGTTATTCACACTATCCACAAAATGAAACAAACAAAAAAACAACCAACCGAGCTAATCGCCATACATATATAATGTCAATACAAACCCTACTTTCTTTTAATCGCCTAATGAAAAGAGCAGCTTACCGTTATAGCGGACAAGCTGCCCCTGTTCTTCTCTTGCTATGTTACCAACATATTTAAACATTTAAAACATAATAAAAAAACTTGTCATCCTTCACCCAACTATTCGATTCATATAAGCTTTGTGCGGTGACATTATTCACATCTGTTTGTAACTTTAACCCTTTTGCATTTGTTTCTTTCGCCAATTGTTCTGCCGCATGTAAAAGTTGTTTTCCTACCCCTTTCTTCCTGCTTTCCTCGGTTACATACAAATCGTTTAAAATCCAGAGTCGCTGCATAGATATGGAAGAAAAGAGCGGATACAGCTGGACAAAGCCTGCGTATTCTCCATTTTCAACAGCTACAAAAATAACAGAATCACTGTTCTCAAGACGTTCTTGAATAAAGCTCTTTGCCGCCTCTATATCTGACGGTTGTTGGTAAAAAACTCTGTATGAATTAAATAATGTGGAAATACCGTCTACGTCTTGCAATGTTGCCTTATAAATCTCCATTTCAAACTCCCCTTTTTATGCAAAATAGATAACTACAGGATATATAAGCAAAGAATATGCCATCTGTATCTCCTTAAGATTTTTCTTTGATATATCCAGAGGCATAAGCACGTTACGAATTGTATACATACACAAACAAATGTGAAATTGCATTATATCAATAGTATTGATGCTCTAAAAAATATACGTTCGTACACCAAAAAAGGAGGTTGCTCGCGCAGCCCTCCTCTTCAATTCAATCAATTAAAATAAATTCAAGCATCTCCCACTTCTCATAGTCACTGCTGTTATGGTCCTCATAATTGACCTTTACTTTTTGATTAAACAACGATTGCTGTAGAGATTTCGTTAACTTCTTATTTTCTTTGTTTGCATAAAAAAGTCCGAAACTCCATGTAGCCCCATTTACATCATCTGCGGTCTCTAAAAAGTAACCTTTTTCTTTCGGATCATAATATACGCGTTTAATCGTCGTATTTTCTGTTTGAACCTGAGCAGATGCAACACCTGGAAGCAAGGCGAAAATAAGAACAAAAGCAAGCCACAACTTTTTCATTTCATCCCCTCCCTTTCTTCCTATTCTACCAAAAAAGAGAATACAATGGAAAATATTGTAGATAAAATATCCATCTCTTTTTACTTTCTATACAGTTTGATTAAAACGTTTTTTGCATGTCATCGCCTATTCATGGTAAAATGTTCTTAACCAGTAAATGTAACCAAAGCAAAGACTCCCCCTTATCAGCACCATTCTAATAAGGGGCATTTTTTTTACCTTTTGTTAACCTTTTTTCCGTTCAACTCTGTATAATAAGGAACTAAGAACAGTCTATACTGGTTCTCCCAACGGTGCCCCTTTCTGTCATAAAGCAGAGAGGGGCTTTTACTTTGACATATATTTTTTCCAGCACTTCAGCTACGCTATATCGTTTCTTAAATGCATACAGGAATGATTTAATGCTAATAAGCATTAGAAACTAAAAAAATAAAAGCACCACGTGGGTGCTCTGAATTCCTTCTTGCATGTATCACTTGACATCAAGAGTGTTAATTATTTAGTTATTTTTCCTGTTTCTTGATTTTGTACATCCATAACAGTACTTTGCATGTGCCTTACTTTTTGAAAAATAAGCCATGCTGTCACCGTACACAAAAGAATCGCAATCACAATAATTACAGATAAGGTTTCTGCTATACCATTCATTGCTTCAACCGTTTCTTTTGCCTTTCCCATTTTTCCTTTTCCTTCTTCCAATACTGCTGTACACATAACTCCCAACTACTCTTCGGATTAGGCAAAGCTACTTTTAAAACCATTTATATCCTCCTTATCCTTTTTCACCCTTTTATTATGCATCAGGATAAGGTTTTATATAACTAAAACTTCTCGTCAAATTCTGCCAAAAATTTCATCCTTGTTAAATTTTCTCCTTGATGTATCAAGTATACCCAACTAAAAAACACTTTGTTCTTTAAGTTATAATGGAGCCATATAACGTCCAGATTCTTTAATATTATAAAAAGCATTCCCATTTTGTTGAAGAACACTTAGATTATTTCCTTCAAACCCCATCCACTCCAAACCAATCGTATAACCCGTTTTTGATTTTGTAACAAACAAAACATGAAACATTCCGGGATTAATTTCCCCCTGGTCATCTACACGCCATGTTGATACTTCATCATACGTTGCAGGAAAATCTTCGAAAACGAGAGCATTTGGTGTAGTCATAACAATACTCGCTAACGCATTCTTCCCTCTTCTTTCAAATTCAACAAGCCCAATTTGGACACCTGGTGAAATCTCAGCGATTAATCCTTGCTTTACCACCTTACGCTTTTTGAACTCTTCAATTTTCTCAAGAGTTTTTTCAGAGAACTTTCCTTTCTCTACTGGTTTATATGAGACAAATGTATGTCCTTGAAATGCATCTTTTTCTACAAGAAGGCAACTTTCATTTTCTTTAAAATTTCCGTTAACAATATTGAACCATGCACCCTCGTCTTGCGTAATATTACTTGCTACATTTCTTTGATTACTTTTCTTGCCTTCTCTTTGATACTTTACATACTTTACGTTACGTACTTTTCCGGGTGAGCATATTACTTTTGAAAAACGCTTTGGCCGATCTGATGATTTTAAATCAAATGCTAATAGGTGTTTTCCTGTTTTATCCGTATATGCAAACGTCAGTGCGTCCCCATTAACTTTACCGGCAAAAGGCTCTTTTACTGCTTTTGTATTTGCTGCTGCACCGTTCACATGAATACCACTTACTAACAACATACTGCTCAGTAAGGCAATAAGAGCTTTCTTCATGTATACCGCCTCCTCATTTATAAAATTACACAAAAGTAATTAATTACCTGTATATACAACGAAATTTTACCACGAAAGGTCAATCAACGAAACAGCACCACACGCTTTAAGTTTCATCTCCTATGTTCCCTCAATCATTAAGGAACATAATCTTGTCATCGATCGCAAACAATTTATCCATTGAACAGGAACAAGCGTTCCTATATAATTTAGGATAAAGGATAAATTATACAAATAAGGAGTAGATATCATGCATGAGACGAGTATTATTTGTAAACTGGACAAATTAGGGAGACTTACCTTCCCAACAAAGATGAGAAACAACCTAGGGATATATTATGGGGATGGATTAGAATTCTTGGTGAACGGAGAACAGCTTGTTTTACAAAAACATGCTCCTGGGTGCATTTTTTGTAACTCTGTGACAGACGGAATCGAATATAAAGGAAAAGAAATTTGCACTTCTTGCCTTAATGATATAAAAGCCATCCATGGATAAAATTAGGTATAACTTGCGTGAGGGAGAGACACCAACAACGGGACACGAACCGACACTCGTTTTGGGCGTGTTGTGGTGATTATACACTCTGGATGCTACTGGATAATCAACACCCTTGATATAATAGGTATATTTAGGGGGGATACTTATGAAAATCGCCTTAATTCATGCTACAACAACCGCGCTACATCCTATTGAGAGAGCATTCCGTGAAGAAGCTCCAGATGTCGACCTTTTTCATTTCATGGATACAAACCTTCTTGCTATGATGGAAAAGAGCGGCTCACTTACACCAGAAATTATTCGCCGCTTTTCCTTACTGGTTAATTTAGCCATACAATCGGACGTAGATTGTATTCAACTCACTTGCTCTGCTTTTAACAATGTGACGACTATCCTGCAACCCCTTTATCCCGTTAAGCTGTTTCGTTCGGATGAGGCGATGCTTGATGAAGCGCTCACTTATAAGCGAATTGGTTTGATTTCTACAGTGAAGGAAACACCTATTGCCTTACTTAGTTATTTAAGAGAAAAAAATCCGGATATTTTGGTAGAGTCTTTAGTGGACCCAGGCATTATTCATCTGCTCTCTCAAGGAAGGAAAGAGGAGCATGATGAAAGAATACGAGAAATGATTTACCAAATAGATGGTAAGGTGGACGTGATTGTCCTTTCTCAGTATAGCATGGAGCATGTGGCAATTCAGGTCAATCCTTCTGTTCCTATTCTCACTGCTCCTAGAACAGCAGCAAAACGTTGCCTAGCTTACTTACAAGGTTTACCATCATCGTAAAGAAAATAGTTCTCCCTAATCAATATTGTTTTACTTACCCCTTCTATATTGTATTTTTACCATTCTATAGGGATGGGAGAAGTCTTTCTTTGTTCCTGATTTTAGCATGTGTTATTATTTACGTCCTGTAATGTCCGTTATGACAACAGAAGTCAGCCTAGAATCAGGCTGACTTCTATAAACAAGAATGGTTCTCTAATATTGAATTGCCTCCCTCTTTTTGGTTCTGATTCGATAAAATAGGTTGCAAGATTGACCGCATAAAGAAGTAGTGCCCTATAGGTAACAGAATAGATTAGAATCTCTGCTCACATGAAGGACAGGGTCCGCCGGTATTTTGAAACACGACATTGTCAACAAAGGCAAAGTTCTCTACAGCACTATTATTTTGGAAAGTGATGCATGCCGTCCTTGCGCCAGGTGGCGTACACACGACAAGAGTGTAATTCGGAAAGAGGTCTGTTGCAATAATAGGGGGACGGACTACAATGTGTGGAATATTGAACGCAACAAGAGGATTACTCGTAGGAGTAACTAGAGGAGGACATGGTTGACTTGGTACAGCATCTGGAAAAGAAACGGACGCTACGAGTCGTGATTCAGACCTTACATTCGCGGCAAAGGAAAGTGTATAACAACACCCCTCAGAAATCGGGACGGTCTGGTTGATATTTCCACCACCTCTAATAAGCACAGATAGGATACTGAGTGTTCCATTTGAAAGATAACGGCCACTGTGGTTAGGAAACGAGGCGAGTGATGTCATACCTCCCGAATTCCACTCTGGAACTGCAGGTCCTCCCACCGCTGATGGCTGATCAAATCCAGGGTTTCTAAGCAGATTGGTACATGGACAGCACGCTGTTGCTGGCGGCCTTGTTGGCCCACATGAAATGATCGGATTCCCCTGTATACATTTGTGGAAATTGTTCATTCGTTCAACCTCTCATTCGTTGTTCATAGGTATCTATTATTATATTTTCTGAAAGTTGTCCTTGAAGCGGTATGTACCTATGAGAAATACGCTCTTTTGAAACTTTACATCCGATAACACCCATAGTGACCCTGTTCTTCTACCTGTCCTTGTAAATACGTAGGGGATCACTGTAGACGGAATCATCCAAGAGGGGAACACCGTCCTGCATCATCAGTTTGTACCTGCGTTTTCAATTATTTAACGGATGTAACCAAAAGACTGGGCCTCGAGGGCAGTAAGCAGTTCCCCATGCTATTCTGGCGTCATTTCACCTTCATACATCCGACCTGGCCTGTTTCTATCAAGTACGAAGGAGCAGCGTATATTAGTACTATATAAATTACACTTGATAGTTTGACAGGGGAGTGTGGTGGGAAGGAGGAGATTCGGAAAAAAGAAGAGGTTGGATGCGCCCTGCGATCCGGCAGAAGAAAGGCCAGCGTGTCTTTTTCCGACCGCTCCCGCCCACCGCCCTTCCTTCTTTTCTTACCTCCCACCATAAAAATTTGTCGATGTATCAAATCAGATGTATATGGTACCGCTCGATAAACTTCACTGCCTTCTGACATTAAATTTATATAGCCATGTCACACCTGACATGCAAAAAGATGCTTCTGCTCGATTTGAAGAAGCAATGAAGAATATCAAAAAAGCACTTTAGCATACTAAAGGTGGTCAAAATGTGGTCAAAACTCCTTTTTTCTCTTTATGTGGTCATACAAAAAAAGAAAAACCCCTTATATATCAAGGGGTTTTAAGGGTGCGCTTCCTCACATTGTGAGCAGTAGCCATAAATTTCAAATTTATGTCCTGTAATCGTGAACCCATCCGGTTCGCCGAACATTCCATCCAACGGACACGACCTAATATGACGTGTTTTACCGCAGGACAAGCAAATCAGGTGATGATGATGATCCTCAGTGGAACAGCGGAACCGGTATTTCCGCTCGCCCCCTAACTCCGTCACCTCGAGAATATCCAAATCGGTAAACAGCGTCAGGTTGCGGTACACCGTATCAAAACTCAACGCCGGATATTCCATCTGCATATACTCCAACATATCGCGGGCTGATAAATAACGCTTCTCCTTGGCGAAAATGCGAATCATCTCTTCCCGTTTGCCCGTATACTTATACCCGTGCTCCTTAAGCACCTGCAGAGCCTGCTCTGCGGTCATAACTTTCACCGCCTTTTAGTTCAAAGAATTGCGCAGCCGTTTGCCTACTAGTACACATACAAGCAACAAAACGGCAACCAGTACGATCGTTCCGCCTGAGGCCAAATCGAACGTATATGCAATCATCAGTCCGCTCAATACGGATACCTCTCCGAAAATAATAGCATAAACAAACGTCTGTCGGAAGCTATTGGCCACCTGAAGCGCCGCAGCAACCGGTAGCGTAATCAATGCGGAAACCAGCAGAATGCCTACCACTTGCATGGAAATGCTAATAACAAGTGCTACTAGCACACTAAATATTACATTAATCAAGTTGCGTGGCACACCGGAAATGCGTGCGCCTTCTTCATCAAACGACAGATACAGCAATTCTTTATAAAATATCCAAACAATCACAATGACTATTAGGCTCGCAATCACTACGCGCCATAAATCTTCCTCCGTTACCGACAATAGACTGCCAAACAAGTAACCAAATAAATCAACGTTAAACCCGTTCGCAAGACTAATCAATACCACACCAAGCCCGATACCTGCAGAGAGAATAATCGGGATGGCTAACTCCTGGTAGAACTTATACGCCTGACGCAGCTTATCTACCATGAATGCACCACCGACCGAGAATACCATGCCTGTATAAACTGGGCTGACATTCTGAAAAAACGGAACATATTGCGCCAGCAGAAGACCTGCCGCTACGCCGGATAACGTAATATGTGACAGTGCGTCGGCAATCAACGACATCCGCCGTACCACCAGGAATACGCCAATTAGCGGTGCCACAAAGCCAATAATCAGCCCGGACAACAGCGCATGCTGCATAAATGTGTAATTCATAAATGCTTCTATCATTGTCTGCTTAAATCCCTTCTAATGGTCATGATGCAAGACATGTACATCATGCCCGTATGACCCCAGCAAAATTTCAGGACGCATCCGCTCGAATTCCTCCGCTCTTCCATGAAAATGAAGCTTACGATTCAAGCAAGCAATAGAATGCATCTTCGTGCTGACCGCGCCCAAATCATGAGAGACCAGAACAATCGAGATACGCCGCTCTTCATTCAGCCGCTTCAGCAACTCATAGAACTGAGCTTCCGATTGCGTGTCCACGCCAACGGTCGGCTCATCGAGAATTAGAACTTCCGGATCACTGACCAGCGCCCGCGCAATAAATACGCGCTGCTGCTGCCCTCCTGAAAGGCGTCCGATATTTCGATTTTCGAATTCGCTCATACCTACTATCGCAATTGCTTCCCGAACCCGCTCCTTCTCTCTTTTGCCGGGACGACGGAACAGGCCGATTTTCGATGTTAATCCCATCATCACAACCTCGAATACAGTGGCCGGAAAACCTGTATTAAAGCTGTTCGCTTTTTGCGAAACGTAGCCGATGCGCGGCCAGTCACCGAACTTGTTTAGCGGCTTTCCGAACCAGGAAACGTTCCCTTTCTGCATCGGCAGCGCACCAAGAATAATTTTAAGCAAAGTGGACTTGCCTGACCCGTTAGGTCCGACAAGCCCCAGCATCTCGCCTTGATGCAACTGCAAGGAAACATCCTCAAGTACATGTTTGTTCCCGTAGCGGTACGAAACATGCTGTACGTCTAAAATGATGTCGTTCACTGTACTTCCAGCACCTTCTTCAATGTATTAAGGTTTTCTTTCATTATATCAGTGTATGTTTTACCAGCGTTGAACTGTTCTTTCGTCAAGTTCTCCAACGTGTATAGCGTCACGGCTTCAGCACCCGCTTCCCGCTGTACCGTTCTGGCAACTTTGTTCTCCACTAGTTCTTCAAACGCTACATACTTAATATTATGCTCTTTGAGCGTATCGATCAAATGTTTTAGTTGCTGCTGCGTCGGTTCTTCTGAAGGCGTCAGGCCGGATACGGACAATTGTTCCAATCCGTAGTGTTCCGCCATATATGTGAACGCCTTGTGAGAGACAACGAATTCTTTCTTTTTCGCTTTCGCTACTGCATCCTTATATTCCTTATCAAGCGCATCCAACTGCTGGGCTAGCTTATTATAATTCGCTTCATACTCAGCTTTGTGCGCCGGATCGACCTCCGCCAGTCCTTTCTGGATGTTCGCTGCCTGCTGCTTAGCAAGCTGAGGGTTTAACCATACATGCGGGTCATACTTACCGTGGTTATGTTCTTCGTGTTCTTCATGTGCTTCGCCAGCCTCATGAGCATGCTCCCCTTCGTGTTCATGATTATCGGATTCCACTAGCTGCAGTCCTTTGCTTGCATCCACTACTTTTGTTTTTTGCGCATCTAGATTTTTTGTCATGTTGTCAATCCATGCCTCGTATCCGGCCCCATTATAAATAAAAAGTTTAGCTTCATTCACTTTTCCAATATCTTTAGCGGACGGTTCATAATCATGGGCTTCAGCACCCGGTGGTAGAAGACTGCTCACCTTTACATGCTCTCCGCCGATCGTGCGCACAAAGTCATACAAGGGAAACAGTGTTGTATACACTTCGATTTGCTGGCCTGCACCTGCGGCCTGTTTTTTTGTTTCTGTCTCCTTCTGTCCACAGCCAACTAGAAAAACAGTAAATATGATACTCATTGCAAGCAATCCATATAAAATTCTATAATATCCTTTCATGTTCTTTCTTCCTCCATTCATAAATAATACCGTTTCCGATTTATCGTCAATTAGTATAACGGAACGATACCGATTTGTAAACAGAAAATGATGCTACTATCTCACACCTATCGGTTCTTCCACACAACAATAAAAGAGCTGCCTTTTTATCGGCAGCTCTTTTACTGTTGATTTTTCAGATAAATTACGTTTTTCTACCTCCTTTTAAAAATCTTTCCCGATCCTCCCACTTTTACTTTGGGAGGAGAATTATTTTTGGGCCGTGAGAATATTGAATCCTTTGGTTTTACTTTTGTTCTTTGTTTATCATAAGAAGAGCCCTCGTCAGAGGACCTAATAATCTTCCCTCTTTTTTCCTTTGATGCGGATGTATCTGAATCACTTTTCTTGATAATGCTTCCGCTAGAACCAACTGATGATCTCGTATTACCTGAGGAGGAGGAAGATGTATCCCCACGCTTAATAATAGATCCGGTTCCTTCAGTTGTAATAGGCGGAAGATTTTTCCTTTCTTTAGCGGTAGGCGTGTGATATTTCGTTTTTGGCTTATAAATATCCTTATCTGCGTAGCCACGGTATGAACCGCCATATCGTTTGTGTGAATCAAATAAATCATCCAATATGCTGGCGAGAATATATCCTTCTAAAAAAGACGGATTATAATTTTGCCGGACAAACTCCAGGTTGCTTACTTCAATTAATGTATCTTCCGGTTTATTTGGATCTTTTTGCAGATTATACCACTCATCTGAATAGACGAGGAACATCTGGTCGTTATCTTCTTTGGAAATTTCCTTGGGCTTCTTCTGTTCACTAAGTTCTTCCGCGACCTGGGGAACGGTTTTATTTTCAGCACGATATACACGCGACTGCTGCTTGCCGTCCTGTGTGACGGACTCCAACGGATAGGATGAACCCATTGCCTGACTCGTACATCCCGCTAAAGTCGAAGCGACCAGCACAACCGCCAGGACCGTCTTGATTATTGTAAACAGCCGTTTTACCATTGTCTTCCCCCCTATGTTGCCCGCATGACCTGCACATCGGCAGGGATAACCGATTCTCCTTCATACATCATCATGCGGCCATCTTGCCACTCGATTCTCAATAGCTTACGATCGTCCGATTGAAAATCCCAGACGTATTGTTCACCCGCCATCGAGAAGGGAGTATTGCCTGCCGTAAGTACCTGTCCTGAATATTGTTCCTCCAGATGATATACCACATCATCCATTTCAATAGTAGTGGGAATTTCATCAAAAGAATCAAGACGACCATCAATCGCTGTATACAATTCGTGCTGAAGCTGTTCTCGTTTCTCAATTTTCAAATAAGCGACATCATTTCCATCCTGCAGTGTCAAAAATACAGCATTGCGCTGCGGATGGTGTGTTCTTCCAACTACCTGATAAGTTACTAGCGATACGTCAACAATATCTCCCGGTTCTAGATCCAGCACACTTTTCTCCTGTATAGGTGCCTCAGGTTTTTTTATGATATTCTTAATGCGTTTATATAAATTCACAGACATGCTCCTTTCCTATCTTCATTACAAGCAGGCAGCTAGTATGAGCGCACCTACGATATGCAAGGAGCCCGCTAACAGAGCATAGGCGACCTTACCTTGCTTGGCTCCCTGGTCTAAATCAATCTGGGCTGTTTTCTTCAACATCCATTCGACAAACAATTCCAGTATAAACAAAATAAAGAACGAGACGATAGAAGCCAATAATGCCTGCCATAAATCATTCGATTTGGAAATGGATTGGGATAAAATATAGCCCTGGGCAAATAATTTCATAATAAAGCGAGTCGTTACCGCTACATTTCCATTTCTCATCTCTGTTAGGTCTTTATATTTTGTAAAAAGGGAATCGATCCACATTAGCAAAAACAGCAGTACAGCCCCAGCCACGGTCCATACAAGCATAGCGAGTACATTCATCAACGTCACTGCTTTTCTCTCCTTATCTTAACAATATATTTATCCCAGCCTAACGGGCAGTAAGACCCCGGTAAGTAAAACTAACCATCAGTAGGGGATGAAGAACCGTAAGCTGATAAAAGTTTTACTTTATAAGAAGATGAAGTACACCCCTGCCTGAACATGATTCGGAGTGTACTTCAGATGACTAGATAGCTTTATTCTTTTTGATGTTTCTTCATTAATGCTGCCAGTTCATCTTCAATGTCCTGGTCCTTATCTAAAGCCGCGAACTCGTCATCCAGCGACTTTTCCTTGGTGAAAAGCTCATTGGAAGCTTCAGCTCTCGATTCCATTTCCAGCACTTTCTCTTCCATCCGTTTCAGGCCCGCTTTAGCTGTATCTGTACCGAATCCAGCCATTGCTTTATTGATTTGCGTCTGTGCTTTTGCAGCATTAGCACGTGCGACCAATGTTTCCCGTTTGTTTTTCATTTCATTTACTTGCTTCTGCATTTCTGAAAGCTTGCTGCGAAGCTGCTGAGCAGCAGCTTTATTTTGCTCATATGCTGTCTTGTATTCTTCCGCTTTTTGGTCCGCTACCTTCTTGTCTTCTAATGCACGGCGGGCTAAGTCAATTTTATCCGCCTGTACAGCTTTTTCTGCTTGCTCTGTGCGCTTTTGTACCAGTGCAGCCTGTTCTTCATACAGGATTTTAAATTTTTTCTCGATAGCGATTTGAGCCGCAACGGCCTTTTCCGCTTCTTCCACATCTGTTACCATATCGCGAATATATTGGTCCAGCAGCTTGACAGGGTCCTCAGCTTTTTCAACCAATGCATAAATATTAGATAGTGTAAGATCTCGTAAACGTTTAAACAAAGACATATGAATGTTCCTCCTTGAATATAGCCAGTTTTTTCAAGCTACCATTATATACGGGAGATCATGATAAGAAGTTTCCTTAACAAAATAATTTATTTATCCAGAAACGAATGGATGCACCGCCATCCGGGTTATTCTCTGCAATAATTTCTCCGCCATGCTTTTGAATTAATGTATAGCACGTATACAATCCGAGCCCGGCGTGCCCTTTTTCTACAGATCGAGAAGAATCTCCCTTATAAAATTTATTGAATACCATCCGTACATCTTGCGCCGTGAAGCCAGGGCCCGAGTCTGTGATCTCAAAATCTATTCTTTCTTCGCTAATCCTTACATTCCATCGAATGCTTCCGTAATCGGGAGTAAAGCGAATACTATTAGCTATTACATTATCCAATACCTGACCAAGTCGGTGGGCATCGAGGCACATTCTCTTCGGAGAAGGGCGCATATCTTCACATGTGGAAGACAGGACAATTTTTTTTCGGCTACAAAGAAGAGTGTATTCCTCCGTTTTCTGCGCGATGAAAGATGCAACATCGACCGGTTCAGGCAACAAGGAAAAATCGGGGTGCTCGATTTCCGACAGACCTGTCATTTCCTCAAGTAGCCGGATAGAGCGCCCAGTATTTTGCAGAATGGTATTTACATATTTGTGCAGACGCTCCGGGCGAATCGTTTCGCTGTCACGCAAATTTTCAGCATGGCCCTGAATAATTGTTAACGGTGTCCGTAAATCATGTGCGATAGCGGCAACCATCTCTCTGCGAGCCTGTTCTGAACGCCACTCCCGATCAAGGGAGTCATACAGAGCTCTCCGCATCTCTTCAAAAGCGTCTCCAAGTTCCTTTAATTCTTTTGCTCCCTTAATCTCCTCCATCTCAAAGTCAAGATCCCGGCGTTCAATCCGGTGCGCTCCTTCAATAAGCTTGGCTATTGGCGGTTTGATTTTACGGCTGAACACCTGACCGAAGAAGAACGTAAATATCGTCAAATAAATTAATGGCATCGCCATATTCACAACAACGAATAAAGCCATGAACAACTGTTTATCCGGATTGGAAGCCAGCAGATCCAGCCGATATCGTAAAACGATGGCCCCCCGCAATTCCTGCTCCTGATTTATAATGGGAACATACCGAATAAATTTTCCTTCGTCTCGGCCTGTTGTATTTATCCTGTGAAGCAACTCTTCCCGGCTAGGTATGAGTCGCTTCGCAATCGTACCGTATCGCACATCGCCAGCTATCCCCATCACTTGATAGTCAATTCCCTCCAAAGGAATGACTTGATCCACAGCCTGTCGCGAAGCCGGATTAAGCAACGCTTCATTATTCTTCCGCACATACGATAGAATCTTCGGAATCTGCTGCTCATAATAATTAGCCGGTGCCGGAAACCCTCCAGGAGCTTTAAATACATACAATGTACTGAGACCCCAGGTCAAAAGCGTAGCTCCTATCGTACAAACAAGAATTAGTATGGATGTGTACATGAACTGATGGCGCAGAGATAGCCTGTCAAACCAGCGGGATGTCTTTACGCTCTTACCCATTTGTATCCAATTCCCCATACCGTAGCGATAGGATTGCATTCAGAATGGTAGCTCGTCAGCTTTGCCCGAATATTCTTCACGTGCTCGGTGACTGTTTGCGAACTTCCCTCCGCATCGTATCCCCACACCTTCTCATAGATTTGTTCACGCGAGAATACACGGTCCGGATGGAGGGCAAGCAGTTGAACAATTTCAAACTCGCGGACAGTAACGGGAACAGACTGCCCGCGATATAATAGTCGGTAACTGTTCAAATCAACGGAAATGTCTCCATAATGCAGCACAGCTAGCGATGCCTTTGCCCCGGCTCTTTGTTCGCGACGCAAATGAGCGGCCAGACGAGCTTTCAATTCACGTATGCTAAACGGCTTGACGATGTAGTCGTCTCCGCCAACGGCCAACCCTTGAATACGATCGGTCTCCGCATAACGGGCACTCAAGAAAATAATCGGACAATCCACCACCTCCCGTACCGCGCGGCATACTTCGAAGCCATCAGATCCCGGCATCATGATATCCAGGATAATGAGATCAGGCTTGTATGCAAGCTGCTTGAATACTTCATCTCCGTTATAGGCAACCAGTACCTCATATCCCTCATCTTCCAGTGCATCCTGAATAAATTCAACGATCGATGCCTCATCATCGGCAAGCAGAATCTTCCCTTTCAACTGCAATGCCTCCCTTCTGCCTTTCTGTTAGTTCGTCCAATCCCTATTCCGCCATATCCAGAGCGTCATCACACATCCCATAATAGCACAAGCCGAAGCTATCCAATACATCGCTGGTCCCTGAACCCCGCCTATCAATTGGAAAATGGTATCGGAAGGGCTAAGAAAAAAAATGAAAGAGGACGAAACATACAAGCTTCCAATTAAAAAACCAACAATTGCCGAATAAGAAAGAACCGGATGTGGTAGCACAGTGCTAACAAAACAGCCCACTCCCAGCACAGCAAGAAGCACAAGATAAGCAATGCTATAAAAACGAATACTGAACACAAAAGCGCCTGCTGCCGTGTACGTACCAGTATTCAAAAACGTCACAGTCTCCGCATAAGGCATGGCTAGCTTGGCAAATAACGTACCAACCATAAGCATGGAGAGTACCAAGCCCAGAAGAAGTAGCGCTAGAACGAGCCATTTCGCCATAACAAGACGGGTATATGCAATCGGACGAAGAAGCACCATACGCAAAGCGCCTGAAGTGTTCTCCGCGTTAAAACTATCTACGACAAGCATAGGAATAAGCACAAAATGCAGGTACAGTGCCAACTCCCTTAGCAGAAAAGGTGCAGTATTCAACGAATTGAGATGAACAGCATGGTTTGGATCATAGAAACTCATCCGACCGGTCATTCTCCATAGAAAAAGGCATTCAAATAACAACAAGAATACAAACACAAGTAGCGTATACTTTGTTTTTCTACGTCCCCACATGCGTTCCCATTCACTTTTCATCAACGCCAGCATGGTTCATTCCCCCTATATCCAGCGATCTTTTCGAGTAAATAAGGCATACGCCGCTCCACCAAAAGCGAGCGAATAAAAACTAAGTACTCCCACAATCCAACCGACATATCTCGGCTGTTCAGCAAGCATAAAAACAATTCCCTGCCACTGAATCATCGGTATTGAACTAAAAATAATCTTCATATACACCTCATTGCCAAGCAACGGCTGAAAATAACCGCAAACATAAGGATACATGAGAGAGAACAAATAAAAACCAAGACCTATGCCAATCGTCGCGGTAGTCGTATGACTCACCACAGAAATAAATAGCATGACACAAACAAGAGCAAGCAGGCTTAGAAAACCGAGACTATAAAAAGCAAGGTTATAAACGAGACCTTCCCACACATCAACCATTTCGCTCCGGTAAAACAACGGGAACCTTTCGGCATGCGGAAACATAAAAAATCCAGCTATATAGCTGCATATAAAGTAAAAACAAGTAAACATAAGCAGCAATGTCGTAAATACTGCCCCCTTGGCCCAGAATAGCTTGCCGAATGTATAGGCGCGCAGCATTACCATGCGCAGCTGACCGCTGCGATATTCGTCGGTAACGATTAATGCCGCAAGGATAATGACCATAAAATTAAATACGGTCATAAGCATTTCCTCAAAGCTAAGCACGCTAAAATTGCCGAACACACTGTATTGAGGAAGCATAGAGTTTGTTTTTTCATTAGCCTTTTGAAAATAGCTCCCTGCTGCATATACCATAAGCGGAATAGCAGCAAACATCAGCCACGTACTCTTCCGTTTCCAAAGTCGGTACCATTCACTGATAAACAGCCGCATCATCGCATCATCTCTACAAACGCATCCTCCAGGTGCCCACCTTCTCCAGCAAGTTCCTGCGTTTGACCTTTCCAGACGAGCTTACCTTCCTTAAGAAGAACGAGATGATCGCACATTTTCTGAATCTCATCAAGCAAATGACTGGAGATAAGGAACGTAATCCCGTATCGTTTGTGCAATTCCATAACAAGCTCACGCAATTCGCGCATGCCCATCGGATCAAGTCCGTTGGCCGGCTCATCGAGAATGATAAATTCTGGCCTTCCAAGCAGTGCCTGTGCAATGCCTAAGCGCTGCTTCATTCCAAGCGAGTATGTGCTGACACGATCGTCCGCTCTAGAAGTAAGCCCGACAATATGTAATGTTTCCTCTACCTGTTCAAGCTGTTCCTTCTTGCTTAAGTTTGGTTGCAGCCTTGCCAAATTACGTAGATTACCCCTTCCCGTTAAATATGGAAAGAACACAGGAGATTCTACGATCGCACCCATTTTCAACAGGGCGTTCTGCCGTTCCTTTTGCATATGTATACCAGAGACAAGAATATTTCCAAAAGTCGGTGCAATGAGGCCGGTCAGCATCCGTATTAATGTCGTTTTACCGGCTCCATTCGGTCCGAGCAGCCCGCATATGTCCCCTTTTTGAATGTCGAAATTGACATCCTTTACGAGTGTTCTACCTCGTACTTTTTTTGTTACCTGCTGTACCTGTAAGATAGGTTGCATGATATCCCCTCCTCATTAAGTAATGATAGAAGAGAAATCTCAAGAATGTATAAAGTGATACGATCAAAAGGAAATATATATCGCTTTCTTGCCTTATAGCGACATATACTTTCTTATCCCTTAAAAAAACGCCAGCCCGATGATAGGCTGGCGTCACTTCGAATTTTTCACTGTGTTTGTACAATAACGTTCTCTTTCTTCGTTTCTCCCTGATACACCCATTGAATTTCTACCCGAGCCAATTTCACCTCGGTTTTCACTTTATCTTTCGTAGCTTTAGCATCCACTGTACCGCTTGGCCAAAAATCGCGGTCCCCGATCACACTTTGCTTAAGCATCTCTCTGTTGGTAATGGTGACGTCGTGCTGACCGTATCTCTCATCCTCAAAGACAGTTGTAATCGTTAAAGAAGAGATGTTTACTTTGTGCAACGGCTTTATTTCTGTTTTGCTAACAAACATTCCATCACGAACGCCAGTTGTTACGGTCGCTTTCCAGCTTTTCGATTCTCCATGCAAAGCAGCGGCTACTTCGCTCTCTCTACTCTCCTTGTCAATTCCGATATTATTGCATCCAGCCAGTATAACAATGCTTGCGAACAAGAAAATCGACACGCTTTTGATTAAAAATCTCATAGCAACCTCCCCCTTACCCCTTTACAATATCAAAAAAGGAGCAAAAAGGTAAATATTGCTAAAACACTGGATTGTTATTCCTTAGCGGTACTAATGCCATAACCTGTATTGGATTTAAAAAGAACCTCCGCAAATTTTTCTTCGTCTGCCTTCTTAGTAGATAGTATCGTGCCAAGATAAGCGCCGATGAAACCTAAAGGCACGGTAAAAATCGTCGGGTTGTCCATATGAAATATCGGATCGCCTGTAAAAATCGCTGCTCCAGGCACCGGATTCCATACGTTGGGGCTAAGCAATACAAGAATAACCGAGCTTAACAAGCCGACAAGCATCCCTGTAATCGCTCCAGTCATATTAAAACGCTTCCAATATATCGTGCACAGTATCACAGGCAGGTTTGCGCTTGCTGCTATTCCCAATGCTAATACAGAGAGAAAGGCTACGTTTAATTTTTGGGAGAATAGGGCCAATATAATGGAGATGAGCGCTACCATAATAGACGCAATACGTGCTACCCGCACTTGCTGTTTTTCTGTAATCTTTCCGTCTCGAATAATTTCACCGTAAATATCGTGTGCTACAGCAGATGCCGATGTCAAAACAAGACCTGAAACTACCGCCAGAATTGTAGCGAATGCCACCGCCGATACAATGGCAAACAGTATATCGCCGCCTAATGTTTGTGCTAACAATGGAGCTGCCATATTTCCGCCAGGGTTGGCTGCAACGATATTGTTAAATCCGACAAAGGCCGCAGCGCCAAATCCCAAAAAAATCGTCATGATAAAGAAGGCCCCAATAAACCAGGTAGAATATACAACCGACTTACGCGCAGTTGTCGCATCCTTTACCGTAAAAAAACGAACGAGAAGATGGGGCAACCCAGCCGCGCCCAGCACTAGTGATAGGTTAAAAGAAATCATGTCCAACCCGTTCTTATACTTATTGCCCGGATCCAGAAAAGCGTCCTTCAGAGGTGTGGCTGCTTTAATATGTTCAAACATAGCCATCACATTAAAGTTAAACTTTGCAAATACAATAAACGTTAATACGAAGGAGCCTGCCATTAATAAAACGGCTTTTGTTATTTGTACCCAGCTTGTGGCCGTCATTCCACCAAAAATAACATATATCGTCATCAAAGTTCCAACAATTAATACTGCTGGGACAAAATCAATACCAAGGAGAAGTTTAATCAAACCTCCGGCACCTACAAGCTGAGCAATCATGTAAAAAATGGAGATAACCAGTGTATTGAGAGCTGCCACGCCACGTACTTTTTTAGAATGGAAACGGGCAGTAATCATATCTGCTACTGTATATTTCCCTAAATTTCTAAGCGGTTCGGATACGAGGTAGAGTAGGAAAAGAAATGCCACCAGATTACCGATACTCATATAAAATCCATCAAAACCGATTAATGCGATCGCCCCTGTGATACCAAGAAAAGAAGCGGCAGACATGAAATCTCCGGCAACTGCCAATCCGTTTTGCCAGGCGGTCAGCCCTCCGCCGGCCGTATAAAATTCACTCGCGTTTTTTGTTTTTTTAGCGGAGAGATATGTGATCGTTAACGTTAAAAAAATAATAGCTAAAAATAAAACCAAAGCTAAAGAACTCATTTATCCAGCTCCCCCTCATATGCTGATAAAATTTCCTTTGCTGATATATCAAACTTTTCAGATTTCTTTACATATACGTATCCACATACCCATACGAGCACAAACTGCATCAAAGCATACACCCATGCCCATGTAATATGACCCATCGCTTGTTTCGTAAGTATATCTGTGTATGCGGCTAAAATGGGTAGCGTAAAATAAAACACAAAGAAAAAAATAGACATAGGTATGATAAATTCCTTCTTTTTTTGTATAAGTTCTTGAAAATCTCCGGTTTGAATTAACGTTGTATACAAAGAGCCTTGTTTTTTTTTCAATGGCTTATCATATTTCTCATTTTTCATTATTTCCATGTTTCCACCTCTTTTGTAATTATTTCACTACCGAATCGCCACAGAAGATGTAGCAGCCGCGATTTCTTTTCCTTCCTGAACTAATGTAGCCACCAGATAACCAATGCTTTTTCCTATTCTTTCTACACGTGCCTCCACTTCTATTTCACCAATAAAAGCCGGACGGTGAAATGTCGTATGCAAATTAATAGAAGCAAAATGTTGTCCTTCCTGTACACACGATGCAATCGCGTATGCCATCATACTATCAGCAGCAGAAGAAATAAATCCTCCCATCACGACGCCGTTTCCATTCATCATCTTCTCGCTCACCTTCCATAAACCACGAGCAATACCATTCTTCGCATATGTGACTGTAATACCGAGAGCTTCATCACAAGGAGGCGGTACACTCTCTTTCGTTACGACATCCATTAAACGATGCTGTTTGTTCACGAATTCAACCCCTTTATAACAATAATTCATATGACGTATTTAAAACGTATTATAACTTTTATGTATATTCGTTTCAATAAATATTTTTACTATTCTAAACGTTAAAATCCTTCTCAGGTTTGAAAATAGCTGTTGAGCAAAATAATAAAACCCACTCTTCAGCTTTCAAGCTAAAAAATGGGTTTACATAATTAAGACGAAACCGTATCTTCTTTCAGGAAAAACAATGCATTCTTCACCTTTCCGAATTCGGAAGCATGTGGACGGTCATCGTCATCCTTATATCCATAGTCGACCATACGATTTCGATTTAAGCACAATTTTGTCATCTCAGGCCTACACAAATCAAAAAGCTCGTATCGCTCCTGAAGATGCGGGAATTTCTTCTGATAATCATGAATCGCATTGACCAGCTGACTCCAAAACACCTGCTCTGACAATAATTGATTGTTTACCAAAAGATTGGACAAATACCTCAGATGACAAATAAACAGACCAGTAAAGATGAACTGAGTTAGCCCTTCCGGAGGTTCGCTGCGCAATACGGCCTTTAAATCGTCCGTTAGTGTCGCCAACTCAGGCAATGGCTGATCACTAATATTGACATCATCTACAAAATCTTTAATGGCCAGGCGGTGAGGCTTGTACTCTTTCAGAACAAGAATGGTATTCTGCCCGTGTGGTGAAAATACCGTTCCATATTGATACAAATAGTGGAGCAACGGTGGCAGTACAACAGCGAAGAACTGCTTCATCCATTCCTCCGCCGATAGCCCGGAGCGCTCGATTAGGCTTTGCACAAACGGCTTTTCATTTTTATCTGTATGCAATAGCGCTGCAAGCGTAATGGGATGCTCACCATCCTCCAGATACGTATAGATGCTCTCTCTCCAAATGGTGCCCAGCATCTCCAGGTATTGATATGGCGCCTGCTCCAGATTTTCATAATAGTTATGATTATAATTTATGCTTGCAATCTCCCCCGGAAGAATAACGCGGCATTCTTCATTCAGAAACGGATCGTTCTGCTGAATGCTTTTAATATACTCTGTAATTCTGGGCGCAATTACTGTACGCTCAGCCGGTAGTCCCCGATATACAAGCGTATTAAGAATACTCATCGGCAGCTTCACATGATGCCTTGCCTTATCTGACATATTAACAAATGTCCGAATGGACTGTTGTGGAAGATAGGCATCCGGTCCGTCTCCAAGCGGAATGATGTATCCTAAAGCCAAGTCCTCCGCAAAGTTCTGGATGATGATATTCTTCCATTGCCATTCATGGATCGGCATGAAAAGGTAATCTTCCTTCCTGTATCCACTCTCTTGCACAATGCGATCGAATTCAGCTCGTATTCCCTCGTCTAATTCATGCTCAAGCAACGCTTCGAAATCCAATCCTGCAATCGATTGAAAGGTCGCTCGGTCTTTATGGACAGCAATCCAAAGCAGTCTGACTTCCTTCTGATTTTCAGGTGCGAATGCAAGGTAATCATCATATCCGAATCCGATTCTCCCTTTGTTGTATGTAATCCAGGGATGCCCCGTCATCTCTCCTTCCAGAAGAGCATAATCTACATCGACCAGCTCATCGGACGTCATAGAAGACCGGGACAGCATATGGGCATCGGCAAGCAGTGTATGATTTAATTCCTTAATTAAGTGTCCTGCTGTTTCTGACGACATACCGATAAGCTGCTTACTATCTAACAGGAACTCAATCGCGCTTACGTCTTCCTTCCATTCTCCCGCTCTAAAAACCGCAATCGAATCACTTGAAACGTCAAAGCTGTCGAATAACCGCTCAGTTGCGGTAAATCGGTACTTCTTGTCTTTCGAGATGTTCAACTCGTACTGATTGTTTCCATTCTGCCGGCTAATCACATCTGGACGAATCATATCCTCATACATATATTCCGAGAGCATCTTTGCCAGGAGCTTTCGGTTTACCTGGCTCCATGTTTTTTTATCGAGAGCTTTTTTCACTTCATCTATGAATAACATCGTTAGCCTCCTTTTGTTTTGGCTTCCGTGCTTGTTTTCTCGCTCCTATTTCGCATATACATTGTTACTGCGGCAATAATAAGATGGATCACGAAAATAAAACTGGCGGCAACAAACGGGGAAGATAGCGAATAGTCTTCTACAAGCACAAGAGCGCTTATCGGTGCCAATAACAATCCAAGATTTTGAAATGATGAGAGAATGCTATAGTGGTAATGCGTATGATGGCTTCGCTGAAATAAATAAATGTCCAGGCTTGCCTGGCAAATAGCAAGGAAGAAACCAAACAGACAGCGTGAAAGGATAAACCATCCAATGTCCGAGCTAATTCCTTGTAACAATAACCCGATAAACAATAGTAAACCCGACGCCTTATACAAAGTATGCAGTCTTCCCATACTTAGCCTTTTTATAGCAGGTAACGCTAACACCGCCATCAAGCTAGGAATCAAAAACAGAAAGCTACCACCAACAGAAGTCATATCGAAAGTTTCTTCCGTGAA
Organism: Aneurinibacillus migulanus; assembly: GCF_001274715.1. Lineage (GTDB taxonomy): Bacteria > Bacillota > Bacilli > Aneurinibacillales > Aneurinibacillaceae > Aneurinibacillus > Aneurinibacillus migulanus. The sequence continues at coordinate 119,037 of NZ_LGUG01000009.1, forward strand.
TACCGTAAAAAAAGGCCGGATTATATTAACGGAAAAGTGCAGAGTAAAAATAAGCAAAGCCATCTTCACCAGAAATGCTATGTCACCCTCGCTCTTTTTCTCCGTTTGCTCAGCAACAGGTTCAAGTAACGTCTCTTTCGCAAAGCCTCTCCTAAAAACGGCAAAACAAACGATTCCCTGTAGCAAATCAAACAGGGCGATCCACCAGAACACCTGTAAAGGATGAGCAAGGTTAATAACCCAGCCGCTGGTTATTGTCGAAGCGATAACCGCTGACTGAAATACCGCATGATAGGTTCCCGTCACCTTCCTCCTTTCATTTCCGGCAGCCTGAATCATAATCGTATACAGCAGCAAATAGCTACTTTTGAATGCCAAAAGCAAGATAGAGAACATCAGGAATTGATGCTCACTTTTGGAAAGAGCCATTAGCGCACACGAAAGTGCGGTCCCTATCTGTCCAATAATCAATAATCGCTTGCCGTCCACTTTTCGCGCGAGAAACCCCCAGATAGGAGATGAAATTACTACGGTTAGACGGCAAACGAATATATAAAAACCGGTAAAGCTGAACTCCTGCACCCCGAATACCTTTTGGAAAAATTGCGGATAAAACGGGGACAACAAAACTTCCGTGTATACAAACAAAAATACGCAAGCGAACAGCACACTCGGGACTACACGCTTACCGGCACGCATTTCTCTGTCAGTCCGAATGTTTGGAAAACATTATGTGTATATGTCGGGTATACTTTCCTTCCAGCAATATAATTGATAATAACAGCATTCCGGTACGCTCCAAGTCCAAGGTCGGGTGCACCGACGCCGTGCGTGTGTATCTCTCCGTTCTGAATAAAGATTTCATTCGGAGCATCTATATATGTCTTAAGATGGTAATCGCGTGTCACCTGGTACCGCTCTCTTTCATCCCAATGGATCAGATGCCTTATTCCCGATAGAAATCCAGGTATAACCGGCTTATATCCAGTGGCAAGAATGACAACGTCCGAGTTATGCTCAAACATTGTCTCTTGCACACACTGCTGGCAGCGCAAGGACCATGCTCCTTCTACCTCTTCTATATCGAGGATTTCTGTCATAGGTTGAAGATGAATGTCCGGTGTTTCATTCGCGACAGAGCGTTCATACAGCACATCGTAAATATCCGCGATCGTCTCCGCACTAATGCCTTTGTAAAGCAAATCCTGCTTTGGCAACAATTCATCTTTTTTGCGCTGCGGAAGGCTATAAAAGAAATCGATATAATCGGGAGAAAAGTACTCCAATCCCAGCTTTGAATATTCCATAGGGAAAAATCCCTTCGATCTGGTGAACCAATGGAGCTTGAAATCAAATCCGTTTTGCTCCTTCGCTAAATCGTAGAATATTTCGGCCGCACTCTGCCCCGAACCGATGATAGTGACCGACTTCGCCCCTAAGCATTCATTCTTTTTCTCCAAATAATGCGAGGAGTGAAACAATGTATTTCCTAATTTGCTTTGCAAGTGCTTAGGCACGGAAGGCTCTGTTCCGACACCGATAACGATATGTTGGCTGTAATAGCTTTCTATAGCTTCCGTTTTTGTGTTCTTTACTTGCACTTCATATAAGAATGCTCCCTCCGATTCGAAAGGGATGATATTGCAAACTTCTCGTTCGAAGTGGCACGACATTAATTGATTCGCTACCCAGCGGCAATAGTGATTGTATTCTTTTCGCGGAATTTTGAAATTCTCCAGAAAGTAAAAGTGGTACAAACGCTTATGTTCCTGTAAATAATTAAGAAAACTAAATCTGCTTTTAACATCTGCCATGCTGACAAGGTCAGCCAGAAAAGGAACCTGAAGAGTGGTTCCCTCAATTAACATGCCCGGATGCCAATCGAATTCAGGCTTCTTCTCGAAAAACAAAGCATCCATCTCTGGAACATTATCAAGCAAAGCCGCCAGCCCTAAATTGAAAGGACCGATACCGATGCCGATGATGTCAAATACTTTATCAGGCTTTTTGTGTATCAATGACATGCTGCCACTTCCTTTCAAAAGTCTCCCGATGACAAAACATTAACAGCCCTGTCTTGTCCGGAAGCTCTATAGGTTTAACCGGTTCAAATCCGCACTTTTTGAATACGTGAATCATTTTTTCATTTCGAATGTCCGGTTCTGCGATTACTTTTTCTGTCTGTAGGGTTAAAAACTGAAACCGGACCATTGCCCGCAATAAGGGAAGAGCATAGCCTTTTCCAAGAAATGCTTTCTCTCCGATTAACAAGTGGATTCCCTGATCGAATGGGTCATACGAATAATAGTATTCAATAACATCCCCTTTAACCCAATATGCCTCCCAATAACTCATAGGAACTCCTTCTATGCAGCCCAGATAAAGAGTCTGGTGCCTATCACCAAGGAATTTTTGCAAATGCTCCTTGTATTCATCTAAAGGAATATTTAAATTCCAGAAAGGAATAACATGTTCCTCCTGCATCCAGCGGTGGAGTCGGTGTACGTCCCGTTCATACTCTACTTTGGCGAAAGAAATGGCCTTATTTATATCCTGATCGAATTGCGTATAGCTACTATTCATATAGCATTCCTACCTTTTGCAGCAAAGGATTTTGAATCACAGTATATACCGACTGCGCTTCAAGCGATCCAACCAGCTCATCCATATCATAAAAGCGGGTAAGCAGATTGGCTTTGCACGGCAACTCGGACATGTGAAGCAAGCTGTATAATAGATTGCATGTCTCACCTGTTTGCCTATACTGACCTTCCAGGCTTTCCCTTAACGTTTGCAGTAGCTTCTCTTCCTGAACAAGTCCCGCAGTTCCAAAGCCATTAATAAGACCGAATAAATGATTAAAGAAGAAATAATAGCGCAGCCTCTCCTCCGCTACATGGTCTGAACAAATCGTATGGCTTTTACGGCTCAGTTCCGGTATCAGTCCGGCAAGCCTGTCCGCTTTCGATTCGCAGTAATAGTATCCCTGATTATCTCGATAATAGAATATGTCCGGGTATCCGTCCTTTAGCCTTACGATAGCATTCTGCTGATGCGCCTCTAAAGCGAGTCCATATTCCTCATACAACCAGATGATTGGTTCGAGAGAAATCGATAAATATTTCTTAAACCAATCAACACTGACTTCCTCTGTCGTTCGACCTTCTTGTACAGCAATCTCCTCAATGATAGAGCCGAGTCGGGATTTTCCGCCATAGGCGTGATCCTGACATAAGCCTGCAATGAGGCTTGCATGTTTATCATCCTCATAAAAGGGATTCTCTCTTATTACTACTTCAAAGCCCGACTCTTCGCCTTGTAGCTTAATATTTATATAAGCTGGATCACTGATGATTCGGAAGTTTCCGTACCTTTTACTGAGCCGTTCTCCTACTTCCGTTTGCAACAGTCTTGAAATCTCTACACCCCTGTCCAACTCTTTCTGCTTATTGGCTCGTAAAGAGTTCGTAATTTTAATCGGGATAGAGAATTTATACATATATCGTGCCTGTCTGCTGTACACCGTTCGAACAGAGGAGGTCGCCGTAAACTTTCTACCTAAAGGCCCTATATATTCAAGCAACCCATTCTTCAGCAATCCTTGGACTTCCGGCTTTTCCATTAGTGCTCTGGCTTGAAGAGGATGCGCGGGCAGGAGAACAGCCTTATCCCGGTAATTTTCCTCTATGAATCCCTGTCCTACAGACGGATCATTGCTTATTTCTTCTTTTATGATGGCAGCCGCCGACTTTTCTACACTGGAATCCTGCAGCACAATAGACGGATGTGCCTTGAAATAGTGCAATTGAAACTCGCCTTTTAGCTCCGGTGAAAAAATTCGCTCCTCTTCCTCCGAAATCCCCTGCTTGCTCTTAGGAGTAGGGTGCAGCAAATGACCAAGAAGGAGCGATTGCTCAGCTTCAATAAACGAAAAATCTGTTCGGGTAAGCGAATACATATCCTCTACTCGATTTTCTACATAACGTTGTATATTCCGACTGCTTAATATGACACGTAGAATAAACTCATCCTCTGCATCCGTGCGACCCTGCTCTAATAAAAGCTCTTTTGCGATAAGGGAAGTTAATGTAATATAATCCGCTGGTTGCGGCATACGGGACGCCTCTGTACGATAATAAATCGGAAAGGAGAATAAATGTCTGCCTGTCGCAGACAAATAGCGAACAGGAATGATGATTTCTATCCCTTGCACAGGCAGCGTACTTACGAAAACGGTTTGTGGCGATGCTGGATGTTTTTCAAATAATACATAATCAAATCGCTTAAACGCATGCTTTACATAATTTCCGGTTTCACGCAAATAACAATTTAAAAAGCTTTGAATTGTAGCTTTTTCGGCAATATCTTTCATATGGTGCAATGGACTACCCCCTATTTGTCGTGTACATGTCGCCAAGCTTCTGAATTTCATCGAGTAAATCCTTAATGTCCCTGATGGTAGTTCTTGGGTTCAGTAGTGTAAACTTAAGATAGGCTTTGCCCTCTATGCTGGTTCTGGCGATAATCCCGCTGCCGCTATGAAGTAGAGTCTGATGAATCAGCTGATTTACCTTATTCATATCTTCTTCCTTACCGTAAGGCGTCTGGTAACGGAAAACTACCGCATTCAGTTCAGGCTGCTTATTCAGGACAATCAAATTCTCCATTGCACAAATTGTATCTGCTGCCGCCTGCGCAAGCTCGCATGTATAATCAATCATTTCACCGAACCGCTTTGTTCCGATAACTTTTAACGAAACAAAAAGCTTCAACGCATCAAAACGTCTTGTTGTCTGAACCGACTTATTGACAAGATGAGGCATTCCTTCTTCCTCATCCTTCTCTGGATTGAGATAAGCAGCATGGTAATTAATGAAACGAAAATTCGTGCGATCCCTTACGAGAAAGGCCCCGCAGCTAATCGGTTGATAGAACAGCTTATGGAAATCTACTGTAACCGAGTCTGCCAATTCAATTCCCTGTATTTTTCCGAAAAGACTCCGACTTAATCGCAAAGCTCCGCCGTAAGCAGCATCCACATGAAACCACAGTTTATGTTCACGGGCGATGCTTGCTATATCCTGTAGCGGATCAATGCTTCCGAAATCTGTCGTACCGCACGTAGCTACAATGGCAAACGGAAGAAGATTTTCTTGCTGTAAGCGTTCAAGTTTCTTCTGCAAGTCCTCCATGCACAAACGGCGTGTGTTATCCGCTTTGACGAGCACCACTGATTTCTCACCCAATCCAAGCTGTGAGGCGGATTTTTTCACCGTAAAATGTGCATCTTCGGAGCAGAGTATACGCAGACGATACGCTTCCCGAGGCAGTCCATCCTGTTGAACATCCCAGTTCCAATGCTCATGACAAAAAGCGTCTCGGGCAAGGAGTAATCCCATATAGTTAGATTGTGTTCCACCGCTCGTAAAGGTCCCGTCCGCTTCTCCTGAAAATCCGAATGTCTCGCAAAGCCATCGAATCATTTCTTCTTCCAGATGGGTAGCTGCAGCGCTTTGATCCCATGAATCCATGGATTGGTTCAATGCACTGATCATCATCTCGGCGGCAAGAGCAGGGATAAGGGGTGGACAATGTAGATGAGCAATACTTTTCGGATGCGTTACAAGTATGCTATTCGGAAGAACATAGGTGCCGAGTTCCCCTACTACGTCCGTTAGGCTTTCTCCTGTCTCGGATATAGGTCCTATTTTTTTAACATCATCTTCTACTTGCTGAGGAGATTTTCCACTATAAGGCTTCACACTATTGCCATACAATCTCAAAAGTTCCTCTTTCGTTACATCAATCGCCCGCTTATATGCATTCAATCCATCTTCTCCCTGGTACAGGAAGAGGGAGGAAATGTCGGGTAAGCGTTCTTCGTCCTGTATCATAATACTTTACCTCTTTTGAACGGCTGCCCGGACAGCTTCTGTAAAGAGGGCAATCACTTCGTTCATTTGCTCTTCCGTAATAATAAGCGGAGGCAAGAATCTTACAACGCTACCGTGTCTGCCGCCTACTTCGAGGATTAATCCGCGCTCGAAGCATTCCCGCTGAATTCTACTTGCTAATTCAGGGTTTGCCGGATAGCTACCGTTACGTGCCTGTTGCTGGTGTGGCTGTACGATTTCGACTCCAACCATTAACCCTCGTCCCCGTACATCTCCTATCTCAGGCGTATCCTCTTGTAGGTGTCTTAGGGAGCGAATCAACGTATCGCCCACCTGTCCGACATGCGATACTAGATCGTTCGCTTTAATAAATCGTAATGTGGCAGTTCCTGCCGCCATAGCCATCTGATTCCCTCTGAATGTACCGATATGAGCCCCTGGGGACCACCTATCAAGTTCTCTATCATAAATAACAACAGATAATGGTAAACTTCCGCCGATCGCTTTGGAAAGAACAATAACATCTGGGATAATACCAGCATGTTCAAACGCAAATAGTTTTCCAGTACGCCCGATTCCAGTCTGAACTTCATCAATAATAAGAGGAATCCCTCTTTCCTTAGTGATTCTTCGCATTTCCCTCACCCACTCAACAGGTGCAGGAATCGAACCTCCTTCGCCTTGCACTGCTTCAAAAATCATACCGGCCGGTGGAAGTACACCGCTCTCCGGGTCATCAAGCAAATGTTCAATATATCTACTGCTAATTCGGTGACCTTCCTCTCCGCCGATACCAAACGGGCAACGATACATATATGGATACGGGAGGAAATGAACATCCGGGACTAGCCCCTGCACTCTTTCTTTTGGTCCCAGCATTCCGCTAAGTGACATTGTCCCGTGTGTCGCCCCATGATAGCCGCCGTGGAATGAAAGAATGCTGCGTCTTCCTGTTGCAGTTTTTACCAGCTTAACCGCAGCTTCAATGGCATCACCTCCCGTCGGACCGCAAAACTGAATTTTTGCCCGTTTGGCGAATTCCTCAGGCAAGCTGGAGAACACCTCACTCACAAATTCTTCTTTCACCGGCGTTGTCAAATCCAACGTATGCAATGGACGCTTGTCCTTGATAACCTGCTCCATAGCTTCAATAACAACGGGATGGTTATGACCAAGCGCTAATGTGCCTGCACCAGCCAAGCAATCGTAATACCGCTTCCCATCGACATCATACACATATATCCCTTCCGCCCTGTCAATCGCAATCGGTATCCTTCTCGGATATGAACGGGCATTAGACTCCCGTTTTTCCTGCTGTGCGAGAAGTTCCTTGTTTTTTGAGATTTGTTCTATCGACATAAAAAACTCCCTTTCCTAATTGAAAATGTTTTTCATTGTCGTGCATAAAACAAGATTAATTGATAAAGATTATCATCGTCAATTATACTTGAGAACCATTATCATTTATAGTTCTTTTATCTCCATTTTTAGGAATTGCGTATTATCTTACTTTTTTTACCAACAGGGAAATAAACACGTAGAAAAATGCAAAAAATACCATTATTCCAACAGAAAACCTATGCATTATTACCCATAAATTTTCCACTATAATATCAGAAACTTTACGACGGTAAGCTTCCAAGAAAAAAGCGGAGTCAGTTCCCCTTTGGAATCCAACTCCGCACACTAAAAAATATATAACTATACCCAACCGAAATAACGAACCGTCTGCGCTACAACAAAGCAGACTACAATTGCAATCGCCAATGGCATCAATACAGAAAGCACCGTCCATTTCGTGCTCTTCGTCTCTTTGGCAATCGTATAAATCGTAGTGCCACACGGATAATGCAGGAGCGAGAACAACATCATATTCAACGCGGTTAACCACGTCCAACCATGATCTAAAAACAATGCTTTCAATGCCCCCATATCGTCCAGTTCCATCATGGCACCGGAGGCCATATAGCCCATAATTAGAATCGGCACGACAATTTCATTCGCTGGAAGACCAAGCAGAAACGCCATGAGAATATACCCGTCGAGTCCTATCGCATGTGCAAATGGCGCGAACCAATCCGCAACATGGGTAAGCACACTCTTATCCCCAACCATAATATTAGCCAGAATCCACGTAATAACACCCGCAGGTGCAGCAGTTATAATAGCCCGTTTGAGCACAAACAATGTCTTATCATATACCGAACGGACGATAGTGCGCCCGAACTGCGGTGGACGGTACGGCGGGAGTTCCAGAGTAAAATGCGACGGCACTCCACGCAACAATGTCTTAGAAAGAGCCCAGGATACAAAAAGCGTCATTGCAATGCCGAACAACACCATACCAACTACAATGAGCGCTGCCACCGTCACGCTTGCGCCCATTCCGACTGCACCTACCATAAACAGTGACGACAGAAGAATTAACGTTGGCCATCTTCCATTGCATGGCACAAAGTTATTCGTCAAAATTGCAATCATACGTTCACGGGGCGATTCGATAATACGGCAGGAAATAATTCCGGCAGCATTGCAACCAAATCCCATCGCCATTGTCAGCGATTGTTTGCCATGACCACCCGCTTTTCGGAATAGACGGTCCAGATTGAACGCTACTCTAGGTAAATATCCTGCATCTTCAAGCAGAGCAAATAATGGAAAAAAGATAGCCATTGGCGGCAGCATGACAGAGATAACCCATGATACGCCACGATACAGGCCAAGTACTAGAACACCGTGCAGCCATGCCGGTGCACCCACCCACATAAACACCGCAGTCAGCTTTCCTTCCAGCCATCCAAAGCCATCCGCTAACAGGCTGGATGGTACATTAGCGCCTGCAATCGTTATCCAGAATACGATCCCCAGCAATACCAGCATGATAGGAAATCCAAGATAACGCGAAGTAAGAATGGCATCCAACCTGTCATCCTGGTTCACCTTATTTTGATTCGTGCGACTTGTCACTTCGTCTGCGATTGTTTGTGAATGCTGATATATCTTCTCTACGATTACATCGCGTACCGCTTCGGTGTTTTCTTCTCGCACCTGACGCGCGATCGCATGCAATCGGTGAATGTCACCTCTTTCTATGCTTGCGGCCATGATGGTGACACCTCCCGTTCTCGACTCAGAGAAGGATCTTGCAACGCCTCTTCCGTCATATATCTTTCTATATCCTCAAGTAACGTATCATCTCCGTCCAATAAGCGTAGTGCAACCCAACGCGCTTTCATTGTTCCTTTCAATAATGGCGTCAATTTTGGCTCCAGCTCGCTGATGGCCTGCTCTACCTCCTGACTGTAGCGTAACGTGAAAGGAACTGGTGTAATATTTCCACAGGCTACATCGAGCAGGCAATCCCGTAGCTCTTCTAGGCCCTGCTTCTGCCGTGCAGCTGTTGCCACTACTGGTATGCCTAATTTTTTGGAAAGGCCTTCTATATCTATCTCAATGCCTTTTCGTTTCGCTTCATCCATTAAATTTACGCACAGCACTACCTGGTCGGTAATCTCCATCACCTGTAACGCAAGATTTAAGTTCCGCTCCATCGCCGTTGCATCCACAACCACAAGCGTTACGTCCGGTTGGCCGAAACAAATAAAGTCGCGCGCTACTTGCTCATCGGCCGAGTTCGGGAGTAAAGAGTACGTCCCTGGCAAGTCGACCAGAAGAAACGGCTGTCCTTTATGTGTAAATGTTCCCTGTGCATTCCCCACCGTTTTTCCAGGCCAATTTCCAGTATGCTGATTGAGTCCGGTCAGCGCATTGAACACCGTGCTTTTCCCTGTATTTGGATTACCAGCCAGCGCGACAACCTTCTGTCCCGCCAAGGCAGCGATTCCAAACTTATGGTGCAGAAGCTCGGTTCTTTTCTCTATGCACATGCAGCTCATAATTTTCCCTCCTTACTCAACAAGCGGTTCAACCATAATTTGCTTGGCATCATCCCTGCGCAACCCGATAGTCGTTCCTCGTATCCGGTATGCCGTCGGATCTCCAATCGGGCTACGTCGTATGCATTCTATAATAGTCTGCGGCACGACTCCCAAATCCAGCAGGCGCCGCCGCACCATACCTTCAGCGAATAGCGTCAACACCTTTGCTTTGCTGCCTGGTGCCAACTCGGATAAAGGGATCGCATTCTGTACTTTCTCAGCCATCCAACTGCCTCCGATCTCTGACTCAATTAGCTGTACGCCAAATATTTTACCTTACCCAACTTTTATCCTAAAAAAACGTTGTCCACTAATTCTTTCTCTATTAAAATTATTTTGCATACGGGCAAAAAAAGCAAGACTTTTTTTCTTTGGTATATACTACTGTATTTCATCCGCCCGTTTTTTGTGCTATCTCCTTAGGTAAAAAAACACAATAATTTATTCAGTAAGGAAGTGTGTTATGAGAAGAGAAGAACATGAATCCTATCCGCAAATCGGACAGAACAGCGTGTTGGTAACTGACGTTTATTTACTTGATCTCATACAAGCAATCAGCAATCTGATACCACTTTGGCGTCGCCGTCTAGAGGAAGGTTTAGTTCGGCTTGATTTCGCGGTGGAAATTGGAAAAAAGCTGACACCAGAATTCCAGGAAAGACTATTTGACTTTCTACACGACCAATCAACACCGAAAAAACACGAGGGCAAGGTTCTACTTGCATTTTCATTTGACATGCCGGAGTGGGCCATATTGGAAATATTGCGCCTGTATAAACAAGCGGACAAAATTAGAGAAGCCATTGTGATGTATAACGATTTGATGGATCAGTTCGAGAGCATATTCTACGAGGAATTCGAGTACCAATTTCTTGCAGGTGAAATGCCTAAAGACGAACAGAAGTTGTCAGATATACTGAGCCATTACCAGCAAAGTCTGCAAACATTATATGAACAGGCTCCTCGCTTCTATACAAATCGAGCGTATAGCCGAATGTACAGCGATAGTTCTTCTTCATCTCATCTATCTGCCAAACCAGCAAGCAAACAGGAATTGTACCAGCTTCTAGGGATAAGTCAAAATGCTTCCACAGAAGAGATGAAGAAGCAATACCGTTACCTAATGAAGGTGCTTCATCCGGATAGCGGCGGCAGCGCATATTTGTTTAATCTGGTGAAAAAAGCATTCGAAACTAAAAAATAAAGAAAGGCCAGGGTACATACTCCCTTAGCCCTTTTTCTTCCAATCTGCATACTCGTGCGCCAGCATTGACATAAGCACCAGCGACTCGTATTCGCCATCTGTCTTCAAACAGTCCCGCAGTATGCCTTCCACAATAAATCCTTCCGCTTCATATACATGGCGTGCACGCGTATTGTATTCCTTCACATCAAGCCATAGCCTCCGGGCTTCTCTTTCCTCAAATACCCATTCCTTTATGAGGTGTAGCGCCTTCTTCCCCCACCCTTTTCCTTTCTCTGTAATTACAATTCGGGTTAACTCCACACTATCATTCGGATTATGAAGTCCGCTAAGAATCGCATATCCGACTATTCCTGTTTCATCTGGTGACTCAAGCACTGCATGTATCATATCTCCGTCCTCAAACGTACTTGCATGCTTCTCCATACTCCATGGAATGATGAATCGACTATTTTCTTCGCTCTGTTCTGTCGACAATACGAAATCTAAATCGTTTTCGGTCGTATGACGCATCCGTATGTTCCCTAATTGGTAGATAATATCCCCTTGTTTTTTATCTGTAATCAATTTTTTCTCTTCTACCTTGATCCCCATTGCCAGTGCATCAAAGAAAATCCCATTTATACAAAACTCCCGTTCCAGCCTTCCCTCTTCTTTGAAGCCAAGCTTGCGATACAGTCGGATTGCTCGGTTGTGATCGGATCGGACTCGTAAATTAATTTTACGGGTCCGTCCGTTTTCTCGCGCCCAATCCAGCAAACAGGAAATCAGTTTTTCGCCAATACCCAATCCCTGAAACTTCTGTCGCACACTAACACCAAACTCCCCCGCATGGGCGGTCCTTGATCGCTTTCCTGAACGAAAGGTAAGATTCCCGACGATTTCCCCTTTCAATTTCGCCAGCAAACACAAATCTGTCGAAGCGTCTAAAAAATCCTGCATTCTCCGGCGCTGTTCCTCTACAGTCATGGTAAGCTCTCCGGCACCAAATGTAAGAAAATCGCTCTCTTCGGAGATTTTCTTCAGATATACAACATAAGCCTCGGCATCTTCAGTTTTTCCCTTCTGAATGGTAATTGCCGCTCCGTTTCCTAGTTTGTATTCCATAGTGCTCTCCTTTCTTTTCTACCATACTTTCCTTGTTTACTTCGATAGCATAATCTGGAACCCTTTTTCCTTTCTTTACTGATTATCCGGATCGCGAACCCCAAATGGATAAAGGGCATAGACAGAAGACGGTTTTTTCGAAAAAACAGTTCCTTGTCCATACCATTTCTTTGTATATGAATATAATAATAGCAAGAGAAAACCCAATCTTCATTCAGCTTTGATGGTAACGTTCATAGTGCCGAATGGATTGTGCGTACTCTTCCCTCCTTCCAGCCAGCCTGCGTACGGTGCAGGCTGGTTTTCAATTTTTACCGGCTTGTAATCTCTTTCAGCTTTCTCCATAGTAAGATAGAAAGTATATAGGTGCGTTTCATCTGCATAAAGAAAAGGGGGGCTGCGCTTGGAGAACCGTGCAACAAAAATATTAATTGTAGAAGATGAAAGCTCCATCCGCCGTTTTATTAGCATCAACTTGGAGCGGGATAGCTTTGTGGTAATAGAAGCCGCCAGCGGGGAAGAAGGATTAGAAAAAACAAAAAACGAACAGCCGGATCTGGTCGTGCTTGATGTAATGCTTCCTGGTATTGATGGATATGAAGTATGTCGGAGGCTTCGGGAAGATTTCCCGGATGTTGCTGTTATCATGCTAACAGCTCGTGGACAGGATATGGATAAGCTCATGGGTCTTGAACTTGGCGCGGATGATTACATCGTCAAACCTTTCAATCCGCTGGAGTTGTCTGCCAGAATTCGTGCTGTACTCCGGCGAATGAATCAACCTTCCCGCTCACTTAGACAGGAGACGGTTCTTCGTTGTGGTCCGTTTCAGTTGGATACGCACGGACACCGCTTTGACAAGGATGGCAAGAATATTGAGCTGACGCCGCGCGAGTTCGATTTGCTAAAGACATTCATGCAAAATATAGACCGGGCACTTACAAGAGATGAAATTCTAAATATGACCTGGGGAATCGATTTTATTGGTGATCCAAAAACCGTAGACGTTCACATTCGACGCTTGCGCGAAAAAATCGAAGACACGCCTTCCCATCCTGTCTATATTGAAACGGTATGGGGATATGGGTATTGCTTCCGAAAGGGACGAAGCAATGTACGGAATTAAAAAAAGATTAGTCAGCAGTTATTTCCTTATTATTTTACTTACCGTTTTTCTTTTTGAATTGTTTATGTTTATCGCTATCCGACAGTATTACCTTGGTCACATTCGAGATTCTCTCCAGAACAAAGCAGAGGTTTCGGCAGCTTTCTACAGTCAGTATTTGGTAGATAAAAGTCTAGAAGAGCAAGTAAGCTCCCTTATCAATAGTTTCGCCGAAACAACAAGCGCCCAGGTGCAGCTTGTCGGGCTCAACGGAACAGTTCTCGGTGACTCTACAGGCATATCCTGGGGAGAAAGCCTGCATACTCCTGATATAAAAGCGGCACTCAACGGCAGTGCGGGAGAATGGCAGGGCAGAATTTCGGAAACGGGAGAACCTGTTTTGTCTATTGCCGTCCCACTTAAAAACGGAGGGGAGACGACGGGAGTTCTGCGGCTTGTTACCTCGCTTGTCGAAGCGTATGCTGTCATTGAAAAAACGTCTCTGGTACTTCTTCTCGCTGGGGTTGTCATCATCGCTGTTTCGATTATTATCAGTATTTTGCTATCCGCAACCATCACCAAGCCAATACGAGAAATTATAAAAGGTGCAGAAGAGATGGCGGTAGGAAAATTTTCAGTGCGCATCAAGAAAAGAAACAACGACGAGCTGGGCAAACTGACCGATACGCTGCATTACATGGCAGCAGAAATCACGCGACATGAGCAATTAAAAAATAAATTCATTTCTTCGATATCCCATGAATTGCGCACTCCGCTCACTTCGATTAAAGGATGGGTCATCACTTTACTCTCTGAATCGCCCCGATATGATCCCATCGTACAAGAAGGGCTTGAAATCATTGATAAAGAAACGGATCGTTTATCTCTCCTGGTAGAAGAATTATTGGACTTGTCTAGATTGGTGGAAGGGAAAATAACATTACATATCACCAGAGTAAACATAAACGAATGGGTACAGCAAATCGCAAAGCAACTTACACCTCGAACCAAGAGACAGAATATCCAACTCGTTATCGAAGTAGCCCCCGATTTGCCCGATATTGCTGGCGATCCAAATCGTCTTAAGCAAGTGTTGCTTAATCTTTTAGATAACGCATTGAAATTTACTCCCAATGGGGGAATGATTTATATTTTCGCGAACAAGACAGAAACAGGCATACAGCTGAGCGTGAAGGATACAGGTACAGGAATTCCACCTGAGGACCTACCACATATCAAGAAAAGATTCTATAAGGCGAATGAATCTTCCTCAGGTAGTGGATTAGGTCTTTCCATATGCGACGAGATTATGACTTTACATGAGGGGCGAATGGAAATTTATAGCATGCCAGAAATAGGCACACAGGTCGATTTGTTTTTCCCTTCTACAAGCTCGTAAGGAAAGGTAAGATAAGATAAGATGAAGCATCATAAGTTCACAACATCTGGAGCATGCCTACTGCTCGCTTCAGTGCTTAGCGGCTGTAGTATGTTCCCGTCTCCGGCTAATACGATTACCGCCCCTCAATCCGTTACTACACAATCGCTGGGTGCCAAAAGCACAGCGAATTTTATCGAAACATTCCTTCCGTCAGGCTCTAAACTTCTGCCCCCGGAAAGTCCCGGAGGACTCGAAGCCATCCAAAAACATGATGTGAACGGAGACGGCATTGAGGAAGTCATTGTCACGTACCGTACTGGCGAAAAAGAAAAACGTCCCTATATTATGCTCTTGCGAAAACAAAACGGGCACTGGAAAAAGGCATGGACTTATGCGGGGCAAGGATATGAAATCGATACCGTACGCTTTGCCGATATCACGGGAAACGGTGTGCCCGAACTGCTTGTTGGATGGAAAATGGGAGCTTCAGCCGGCAATGGTCTTGATATTTTCTCGTGGTCAAACAATACGCTACATAAGCTGGTCAGTACCGGCTATCATAAACTTGACATCGTTCGGCACGAAGGAAGAGAATTGCTGGCCGTTTGGCGAAAGGATACGGGCAATGCATACGAAGTGGATATTCTCCGCTGGCAGAATCGAGATTTAGTCTCCGACACCGAAGCCTATCCTTCATACTTTAAAAAAGTCGCCGTTTATTATGAACAAAGAATACAGGAAATGCCTGATGCTTCTTTTTATTGGTACTATCTAGCCGATGCACAACAAAAAGCGCAGATGCCGGAACAGGCCTTACAGGCAGCGAGGAAGGGACTTTCCCTACGAGGGAAAGAAGGTTATCCTTCTTCAGCTCAATTTAACAGGATTATCATCGCAGCCTTGAAAGATCTCGGAAAGTACCAAGAAGCAGAGCAATTTCGCAAGACAGCGCGGAATAAATAGAGATGTGCCGGATACATTGTATTTTGAAACTTTTCGATAACTATTTTTAATCTTTCGGTATTAAGAAAACAGAGGGCTAAAAGTATGACGTAGCTTTTAGCCCTCTAGTTATTTCATATATTATAAAATTAGACCATATCTCTCTTCTTGAACTCTTGCAATCCTATCCATGTAATAAGCAAAAATAGCCCACATGCCCCAGCATACATCCAGTCACCTCTCGCAAACTCTTCCTTAGTCGGTCCAAAGTATACCATAACCGGATACGTCCACGGATCATATAACCAGAATTGTTCTGAATTCGCCGCAAAAATCGTGGGAGCAGCCAGAGCGGTCCCTATCGCTAGCGGTACACCAACATGCGAAAAACGGAAGCTTAAGACAAACTGTATTGCTATTACTGGCAGGGTCGCAACAAATGCTAATAAGCCACGTCCCAGGATTAACCCATATGGAACTGTTCCTTCTGCCCCTATCATAATACCGCCTGCTAGCGTACCGATGCTTAGTACTCCTAAATTCAATAGTACAAGCAAACAAGCGATAACCAGCTTCGCTCTATATACTTGCCCGCGTGTTACTGGCAGTGCGAGCAATTGCTTCCATCCGTTCTGACTATGCTCAAGCCGTGCCAGTAATGCTACCATAATAGTAATGACTAGAGGCAATAACAATGCTGGATACATAATAATACATTGCTCATATAAAATCTCCCACTCCGTACGCGCACTACCTGCGAACATCGTATCACGATAGCGCAAAAAATTCGCTATACCTTGTAAAGCCAGAAACAACGGCGCACCTACAGCGACCCACACAATTCCTGAACGACGTAATTTCGCCAACTCAGCCCCAAGCAATCGATTCACCTTATCCCCTCCTATACGATATCCCGTCTTCTGAATTCAAACAGCCCTAGTACCAGCAACACCGGACCTGCAATCAGACCGCTCAACAGCGGACGATTATTCTCCACATCTTCGAACGGCATCGAATACAAAATCGTTGCATGAGGAAAAAAGCTGAAGGCTTCCGACTGGGCGAAGAAAATCACGCATACACTTAGCCCCACGCCAATAGCGATAGGCATCATTACATTTTTAAATCGCGAGCTTAACCAGTGCTGAATACTAATAATGCCGAGCGCACCGACCGCCTGATACAATGCATAACGACTATATAAATCAAAAGCAAACGGTGCAGAAAATCCGATTATCTTACCAGCTACAAAAAGACCTAGCATAAGAAATAAAATTGCAAGATAGGTAAGTAATACGATAAGCAACCATTTGGATACATATACGCTACCACGCGTCACAGGTAGACTCAGCAGATGCTTCCACGCATTCTCGCTGAATTCGCGGTAATGCACAATCGCAGCGATAAGTGTGATACCCATAGGCATAAACATCGCCCACAAATATACCATCTCTCCCAGCATAATGCCCCATGGTCCAAGTTCAGCACTTCTGCTCTTCGTAAGCAAATAATCATAGCGAATCCACACATCAATAAATGCAAGGCCTGCGATGAGCAGTGGGCCACCTATGATAAGCCACCACATAATGCCATTTTTCTGCTTATATACTTCCGTAGCGAAAACATCCAGCCGACTCATACACTTTGTGCCTCCCTTGTCATTTCGAGGAAGATATCCTCCAGCGTTTTTCTTTCCTCGCTAATGTGCGACACATCATATCCGTTAAGAATAAGGCTTCTATTTATCTCTGCTGCCTGGCTTTTATCTGCATCAATATAAAGAGCACCCTCCTTCTTCTCGATACGATATCCGGCATTGAACAGCATGCGTGCAGCTTCGTCCGGTCGGTCTGCCTCCACATATATTTTGGCCCGACTTCGATTCTGAAGCTCCGCCAGTTCCCCTTGAAACAGTAACTTCCCACGATTGATAATTCCCACACGATCAGCGATACGTTCCACTTCCTGAAGAATATGACTGGAAACAAGTACGGTCATATTCATCTGTTCAGGAAGGGTTACGATTAAGTCACGAATCTCGTGGATACCCGCCGGATCTAATCCATTCGTCGGTTCATCGAGAATGAGCATCTCGGGCCTTCCGATGAGTGCCTGCGCGATTCCGAGACGTTGCTTCATACCCAGGGAATATGTCTTTACTTTCTTATTCCGCCACTCCGTTAGACGTACAATCTCCAATGCCTGATCAATATCTTTGCGGTCAGCATCCAGCAGCTTGCGTGTAATTTCCAGGTTTTCGTAACCGGTCAGATGTCCGTAATACGAAGGGGTTTCTACCATCGAGCCGACCTTCCTTGCGATTTCAAGACGATACCGCTCTAATGGCTTGCCAAAGATTCGCACCTCTCCCTTTGTCGGCCGAACCAAACCAAGCAGCATACGAATGGTTGTTGTTTTCCCGGCCCCGTTTGGACCGAGAAATCCATACACTTCACCCTTTTTTACTTGCAGCGAAAGGGCATCAACGGGCTTGAATTCTTTGAATGTCTTTGTTAGATTATTGGTTTCAATTACGAACGCAGTCATCTTTCTTCTCCTTGTCTGTATCGATTTGTTCCCATGGTAACCCTCCTTTCTTAACCCTTCTTTCAGCTTGCCTTAAATCTGGCTTAATTCTAGATAAAATGAAAAAGAAGCAGGCTTATTAACATGCCTGCTTCTCCCCCATAAAATCACAGCTATTGACGTACAATAGATAGCGCTATTTTTTCTAATTCCGCCTGCGGAAGTTTACCCCCTACATAAATTCGGTATGCACTCCCGCTATCTTGCGCAGGAACGATTAGTAAAAGTGCATTACCTTCCTCAGCTCGCCCTTGACCAAACCTCGCGTCATATCCCCCCAGCTTGTATTCTTTTATCTTGCCGTACTCATCTAACATCTCGAAACGCTCTCCATTCTTCATTTCTTCCTGGAGAATTCCTATTCCTGCGTCTCCCTGTTCATAATACATGTTAATGACCGGCTTTTTTTGCTTACTATCCTTAGCTACCACTCCTACCGCACTGCCCAAAGTGTATCCCTCAGGTACGTATGCAGGATGGTGGACCGGGAATGACAATAGCTTTTGTGACTCTTCTATCGTTAAAATATCGATAGATCTATCTTCTGTTGCCATTATCTTGGCTGAATAAGGCTCCATTTCTTTTTCCAATTGGTCATACCGCTTCTTTTCTTCCTCTGTTAATCGGTCCACATTTAGTTTTCCACCTGGCTCAGCCATCTTTGCATGATATTGGGCATTTTCTTTCAGCAATTGTTCCAGCTCCGCATATTCCTTTTCATTCAGTGCCCGCTTGGCTTGCGTTAGTTTTTCTTCTAAATGCATATACTCCGCTCCGTTCCCACCCTGGGATACGAAGTTTTCCTGTGAACCGAAAATACGGTCAGACAGGTAGGAATACCCTGCGAATCCCGCTGTCGGTACTAAAATAACCGCTGCCACGATTCCTGCTAATAACCTTTTTTTCATTCCTGTCCGCTCCTTCTTAAAAGAAATACCATTCATCACCTTATCTTTCATCCCCGCTGTCTTGCTCGCTTTTTCTGTTTCTGTCTTCAAGACCTGACGAATCTGTTTTTCAAAGTCCATGCCTCTCCCCTACCTTCTGTAAGAAATATTCTTCAGCGCTTCGTCCACCCCTTAGCTTCTTTAATGCGGAATGAATTCTCGACTTGACCGTCCCTACCGGGATTTCAAGAATACGGGCGATTTCTTCCTGTGAATATTCATGCAAATATCGCAGAACAATTACCTGTCTGTATTTGTAAGGTAACCTATCAATTTGTTCGATAAGCTCCCTTGAATCTAATTTGTTCGCTACACTGGCCGTAAAGTCTGGCTCCATGTCCTGTGTTTCATACTGCCGGTTCTTCTCCAGCAGGCGGAATAAGCGCCAGGTTTTACGCCGATAATTATTCACCTGCCGTACCGCAATACCGATAACCCAGGAGCGAAATGAACGGCTAAGGTCAAATTTCGGCAGCGACTTATACACTTCGATATAAATCTCCTGAATAACATCTTCAAAACCTGTTTTGTCATTCAGCAAAAATCGGACCGTTCCGCTTATGTCTTGAATTGTACAGTCATACAGCCTACCAAAGGCTTCCTTGTCGCCGGACGCTGCCTGACTGATGATATTCCGTAACTCTTCATCTCTATTTTCTGTCACGCCTCCCCCTCCTCTCTGTTCTGCCTTTACTTGATATTGGTTCGATATGGGCCGAGCGTTCATTTTTTATAGAATATTGATTTTATAGAACAGGGTTCCAAGGTATAATAGATATGAAATATTCACACCGAGAAATGAGGGTAAACGATGACGAACGAGCAAATGAAGATGTTCCAGCAAATGTTTGAAAACGCTCTCCAACTTCCGGAGAAAGAACAGATGGTATTGTTTGAAGCCATGTCCAAAAACGCAAAGGAATTCCTTGAGAACAATAAAGACTTCACTGTAACTCCGGAGATGCTGGAGATGTACAATCGCCTTTCACCGAACATGCAAGAAGTAGTCAAGCAATTCCTCGCTCCGTACATGAATAAGTAATTCTTCCGTACAACACGAAAAAGAACCTCCGGATACATTTTATCTTCCCGGCGGTTCTTTTGCTTTTCTAGGGAACAGGATGCAGATACGCGTTCCTTCCCCAACCTGACTCTTCACTTCAATAGTCCCCTGATGCGCCTCAATAATCTGCTTGGCAATCGCCATACCAAGACCAGATCCCTGATGTCGTTCATTCGTGTTCGTACCTCGATAATATCGTGTGAACAACTTCTCAACTTCCTCTTTCTCAATGCCTCGACCGTTATCTTCCACGATAATTTCCACCGCTGTTTCTCGCTCTGTGACCTGAATCTGCACCCGCGTATCCTGAGAATTATGAATAACTGCATTATAGATAAGATTAGTAAATGCCCGTGTCAGAAATCCGTGATCAAAAACAAGAAACACTTGCTCGCACTTAGGAAGGAACTCTACCTTATGGCTTTCGTATTGTGGATCATTTAGTAAATCGATAATAATCTCGCGCAATGTTTCCACTATGTTGCCTTCCTTTTTATTCAAAGGAAGCAGATGATTTTTCAATTGGTAGGTCAGACGCAGGTCGTCAAGCAGACTCTCCATATACCTTGTCTTATCGACAATAATTTCTGCATACTTTCTCCGTTCATCTACCGTAATATCATATTCCGGATCTGCCAGCACCTCACCGTATCCCTGAATGGAGGCAAGAGGCGTTTTGATATCGTGAGAGAGGTTAGTTACCCATTCATCGCGCATTTTTTCCATTCGTGCACGCTGTACTGCACTTGTCTGAAGTGCATCCGCCAATTGGTTCAGGCTCTGGTATACATCCTTATACAAGCCTTCAGACTGATATTTAACAATATAGCGCCCCTGTGCGAGCAGCTTGATTCCGTTAATGATTTCTACGAGTGGTTTAGTTAGCTTACGTCCAAAGAAATAGCCGATTGTAAGAACCATCAGGAAAGTCAATCCCAGTACGGTCAGGATTCCTTCTTTCCAGAAGTTCATAATTCGAAGCGGACTAAAATCTATCATATATTTTGCGATATGCGACACAGGATACCCGATAATATATGTCCATTTCTCGCTACCCTTGCTTATCCAGCTGACAAACAGGGTAGAGTCCTCAATAGAGCCAGAGTATTTGTAATGATGAACAAGCTCGCCAGGCGTGTAGCGAACAGGCGCACTTTTCGGTCTATGTAACGAATATGCCTCATTCCCGTTTCTATCTAGAATTTGAATCCACGCTTTGCGTTGAATAAGCTCGGCTTGCCCCTCCTTCGTGATACTCGGCTTGCCTTCAACAAATGTAATAAAACGTGCAAAGTCAAGCGTATAGTTTGTATAGGAGAAGAAAGGCGCACTTATCCTTTCTTCTGGATCTTCTGCTCCGGAGAGAAAATAAAAAGCGGCTATCAAGTTAATGGCCGTAAACGCAACCGTCATTAATAAAAGCGGGACAAGGAACAGTCCTGTCATTTTCCACTTCACACGCCCGCGCTCCCATCCCTCAGCTTATACCCGAGTCCCCGTATCGTTAGTACATGCACAGGTGCGGACGGATTATCCTCAAGCTTTTCACGCAGGTGTCGTATATGAACCATAATCGTATTGTCATATCCGAAATATTCCTCTCCCCATACCGCTTCATAGAGCTTGCTTTTGCTAAAGATTTGGTTAGGATGGCGCGCCAGAAACAACAGCAATTGATACTCCTTGGCCGTCAGCGATACCGGTTTGCCTGATTTTCTGACTTCTCCTCTTTTTTCATCAATTTCGATATCACCGAACGAATATACAGGTAACTCGTCTTTCTTCTGGAAATACTGATGGCGACGAAAATATGCTTTCATCCGGTATGCTACTTCCTTCGGGCTGAAAGGCTTGGTAATATAATCGTCACCACCGAGACCTAGGCCGAGAATCTTGTCCGTATCTTCATTCTTCGCCGATAAGAAGAGAATTGGAGCCACCGTCATATCACGTAGAAGCCGGCACACCTCAAAACCGTCCATATCCGGTAACATAATATCAAGCAAGATGATATCCGGCTGTTCGCTGCGGCATAACTCAATACCCTGTCGGCCACTCGAAGCTTTGTATATATGAGTAAACCCTTCTTTTCTTAATACAGTTTCCAATAAATGCAGAATATCCGCTTCATCGTCAACGAGCAGAATCTTCTTGGCGGAAATATCCGGCATCGTTAGCACATTTGTCACCTCAAAACCGCTATCTGCGGTGCTTTTTTTCGCCATTATATCATATACCGGAAATCTCTTTGCTTAAGCTGACCTTAAATCTTCCTTACCTGCTCATTGTATAAATCGCCCACACAAAAAAAACCGTCCTCTTTTTAAGGACGGCCCTTATACCACACGGGAGGAAGCTTGACACAAGACTTTCTCTAATAAATACACTACATACGGATTCCTATAGCCCGCTTGATGTTCAAGCCGATACAGTTGGCTCCAGAGCGAATTGTATGTGCTGCGATACACATCGGGAACACATTCACCAAAACATTGCTGAAGATGCTGAAGGCGCCATCTTGCATACATTCTTTCCGAATCCGTATTCTTCTTATCTCCAACATCAATGCGCTCGATTTGCTCATTCGCTTCTTGCATTAACGCTTCTACCATACTGTGAAAACAAGAAAACTCCTGACTGTCAAACCTGCATATTTCTTCCCCGCTCACTATTTCATTTCCCCTTATCTTATATTAATAAAGGTTGCAATGTTGAAAAACTTATCCACTGTAAATATCAACCAAGCATTAGTATACATGATTTGTCATCAAATTGTCAGAATTAAGTTTTGATTTTTCTATTTTTTCTTTCGACAAAAAAAGCCCATACTCCGCTGTACTCACTTTAGCTTACGGAGCATGGGGAACATATAATTACGCGTGCATGCTTGCCTGCTTCTGCAGGATTTTTTGATATTTGCGACTTACGGAAGATTGGCTAATTCCCAGCACTTTAGCAGCCATCGTCGTCGTCTTATAACGTTCCATTGCCAGAAGTATCAGTTGCTCTTCTACATCTTCAAGTGCTTCCTGCAGCGGAATCAGATTCGTAATAATCGGCTTTACTTTCGTCGAAGCTTTCTTCCACTGAAGAAAACGATTGAGGTGATCAGCCTGGATCAGTTCTTCTTCGGTTGTCACGACCGCGCGTTCAATAATATTCTGCAACTCCCGTACATTCCCCGGCCAAGAATAGACCTCTAGCAAGTTAAGCGCATCCGGACTAAGCTGGATGTCTCGATGATACGTCTCGTTAAGCTTCTGCAGAAAATAATAAGCCAGTACAGGAATATCCTCTGGACGTTCCCGCAACGGTGGAATGTGAATTGGAATCACATTCAAACGGTAGAATAAATCTTCGCGGAAGCTCCCTTCTTCTACCTTTTGTTCAAGATTCTTGTTCGTGGCGGCAACTATTTGCACGTCCACCCGAACTGACTGCGTGCTACCCACTGGAATGACTTCTCGCTCCTGCAATACCCGCAATAGTTTCACCTGCAACGAGAGTGGCATCTCCCCAATTTCATCGAGAAAAAGCACGCCACTGTCCGCCTTCTGGAAATATCCTTCCTTGCCTTTCGGATCCGCTCCCGTGAAGGCGCCTTTTTCATAGCCAAACAGTTCGCTCTCCAGCAAATTCTCTGGAATCGCTCCACAATTAATTTTAAGGAACGGGCGATTTGACCGGACACCTAACTGGTGAATCGCTTTGGCAAACACTTCTTTACCAACGCCTGATTCTCCTGTCAGCAGAACCGTAGAGGAAAAACGGGCAATTTTCTCAATCTCCCGCATGATTCGATCAATTTTTGGACTGCAGTAGACGACACTCCGATTAAGCGTATGCCTGCTCTTCAAGCTTTCAAGTTCCTCTTTATACTGTTGAGACAATTTCTTCATTTCACGCAGTTCACTTTTCAGCTTGGTCGTCTCTGTGATGTCGCGCGAGGCGATGACGATGCGCTCGATTTGCCCTGCTTCATCAAACACAGGATTTCCGACCGCAAGTACCTTCCGGCCGTTGCTTACATCTTGAATTACCGATACTTTTCGCTTTTGTTCCAGCACAAGGCGGGTTACAGATGGCTTGAATATTCCCTTATCCTCTAATTCTAGAAGGTTTTTCCCCACCAAATCCTTCAAATCACCCTGCCTAAAATTAATAACATTGTTATCGCTAAAACGTAGCAGCTCTCCCTTGGGATTAACGACAAGAATTTCATCATAGATGGTAGAAAGAATCGCTTTAAGGTCTGTGTTCAAGTCCTTAACGTAATCAAGCTCCATCGCCATCTCTTCGAGCATAGGCAAGTCCTGGACAACAATGATGACACCCTTCACTTCATGCTCCGGCGTTAAAATCGGGCTATAATCCGCTAGTATCCCCATCTCTGGCCGAAGGTGCAATTGATTGAGAATCGTATCACCTGTTGCGAATACCCGATCAATGTGTTCCGGGCCGAAGATATCTCTGGCTGGATGATTATGCAATTGCTCCTTCTCCCACCGAATCATGCGAAGACCTTCATCGTTGTAATTAACAATGTTGCCTTGTCTATCAACAACAAAAATCCCCATCGGAATGGACGAGAGAATCGTACGAAACAAATCGATATGATGGCCATCCTGACGAAGCAGCTCGATGAGAATATCTTCCCGGCGCAAATATCCGCATACCTCATCTCTTTTATTCCTTACAATAACGACTTCTTCACCCAAAAGCTTAAATACATCAGAAACCGAAACATCCTGATAGATATGATAGGCGAAATGCAACGGGATGAGATGGGATAGCCAAAATTGTCGATCTTGCCCTTCATTTTGCACCTCTCCGGCTAAATCCTGTGCTCGAATATATCCTAATATCTCATCCTTTTTCTTAACGAATAACACAGGCTCTTTTTGCTTGGCTAAGCAATTTTCCACTTCGGCAAATGACATGTCCGTAGAAATCGACAAAATATCACGTACATTGTCTTCGGTAAATACCAACATTATTCTCTTCCTCCTTCCGTGTTAGAAAATTATGCACATTATAATTCCATTATACACAATTGCATACATATAAGAACAAGCAGGGAAACGTTGGTATTCCCCACGCCCCCCTGCTTGTTACTATTCAATATTACATATACACCTATTATTCACTGCCGGTTCGTTGTATATCCTCCTGGATATAAGCTAACACCATACCAGGAATCACCCGGTCGCCATCCATCACCTCACATGAAAGAAAACAACCGTCGATATCTGCTACAATTTCTTCAATGGCTCCCTCATCTGTTCGAATCAGAAACAATGTATCCCATTCATAGAAATAGGAGGAAGCCGGATGGATGACTTGTTCAACCGTCCCGTAATAAGGGCTAATCACCGGGTAATGAATAGACATCGTTCCATCCATCCTATACAAGAACGGATTTATTAACTTCTTTCAATACCTTAGCAAATGTTGCAAATACTTTTTCACATTGCTCTTTTTCAATCGTTAATGGCGGCTCGATGCGGATTGTCTTCGCGTTAATTAACGTTCCGGCAGTCAGAATACCATTATCGAAGAAACCTTTTGCAACCTCGTATCCGATTTCGTCGCTTACGAATTCGATACCGATTAGCAAGCCTTTACCACGAACCTCAAGTACTTTATCGCCATGCTCTGCAGCCGCTTCACGTAATCCGTTCAGCATGTATTCGCCCATCTCTGCAGCACGTTGTGGCAGATTTTCTTCAATCAATACGTTAATGGTTGCAAGTGCAGCCGCACATGCGAGCGGATTTCCGCCGAAAGTAGTTGTATGCAGGAATGGATTGTCGAATAATTTCTCGAATACTTTTTCTGTTGCAACCGTCGCACTTGCTGGCATAACCCCGCCACCAAAAGCTTTTGCAAGTGTGATAATATCCGGTGTTACACCATAATGCTCAGCGCAGAACATTTTACCTGTACGACCCATACCAGTCTGTACTTCATCGAAAATCAGCAATGCGCCGTAATCGTCACACAGTTGACGCAATTTTGCAAGGTAATCGTCCGGAGGAATAATAACCCCGCCTTCCCCTTGAATCGGCTCGACAATAACAGCAGCTACGTCTTCACCAACCAGTTGGCAAGCATGCATTGTTTTCTGCATCATATCAATATCGCCAAAAGCAACATGACGGAATCCGTTTACTAGCGGCATGAATGGTTTACGGAATACGCCTTTTGCTGTACCGGAAAGTGAACCTAAGCTCTTACCATGGAATGCGCGTGTTGTCGCGATGAATGTGCTGCGGCCCTCTTCGCTGTGATAGATTTTCGCCATTTTCAACGCTGCTTCTACCGCCTCAGTACCACTGTTGCCGAAGAAAGAATATTTCAAGTCGCCCGGTGTCAGCATCGCCAGCGTTTTTGCCAGCATAGCACGCAGTGGATCAAGCAAATCTTGGCTGTGCAATGGCTGTCTGTTCATTTGATCTTTTACCGCTTTAATTACTTTCGGGTTGCTGTGACCTACGTTGTAAATCCCGAATCCACCCAGACAGTCGATGTATTCTTTTCCGTTTACATCAACAAAGCAGTTCAGGCCTGCGTCCTTCCACTCTACAGATGCGTATTGACCGCCCTTAGTAACTGACTTACGGTAGTCAAGAAACCCTGCGTTTACGTTCTCACGGAAACCATTAACTGTTTCATTTGTAATCCATTGCGCTTCCTCTTGCGTTACATCTGCTTTTTCAATAATGCCTAATACTTTCTGGGTATATTCGTATACTTCGTTATAGTTTTTCATAGAAGCCTCCATGTTTTGATTTTTTTGCTTATTCTCCGAGCCAGCACAGGCCAGCCCGGAAATAATTAGAGTGATAATCGCCTGCCTGACTATGTTCTAGTTCTTAAACCAGCCAGTCGGTTCAACCTGCAGATTGATATTAATCTGCTTCACTTCTGTGTATTCTTCAAAACCAAAGGTACCGAGTTCACGGCCGATACCGCTTTGCTTATAGCCGCCCCACGGCGCTTCATTGTAAGTCGGATGGTACGCATTAATCCAGGTGATACCTGCACGCAGTTTACGGATGACACGCTGTGCTTTTGCGCCATCTTGTGTAAATACGGCACCCGCCAGTCCATAAACAGTATCATTCGCAAGGTAGATAGCATCCGCTTCATCCTTAAACTTTTGTACAACAAGGACAGGTCCGAAGATTTCTTCCTGCACGATACGCATATTCGGTGTTGTATCAACAAAGATAGTCGGTTCAACAAAGAATCCTTTGCCAAGCTCTCCTTCTGTAATGCGGTTTCCGCCGCAAACAAGAGTAGCGCCATCTTCTTCCTTACCAATTTGAATGTAGCTTAATACTTTTTCCATATGCGCTTCAGAAACAAGTGGACCCATCTCCGTATCTTCTGCTGTTCCAGGTCCTACCTTAATCTGTTTCGCACGCTCGACAAGACGTTCAATGAACTTATCATAGATGCTTTCTTCGAGAAGCAAACGGGAGCCTGCGGAACATACTTGACCCTGGTTGCAGAAAATACCGAACAATGCATAATCGACTGCCGCCTCAAAATCCGCATCGGCAAACACGATATTAGGAGATTTGCCACCAAGCTCAAGAGAGATTTTTTTCAAGTTGCCAGTTGCAGCCTGCATGATGCTACGTCCAGTTGCCGTACCGCCGGTAAAGGCGACTTTATCGATATCAAAGTTCGTGGCAATCTCGTTTCCGACCGTCGCGCCCGCACCTAATACCAGGTTGACAACGCCTTTCGGGAAACCGACTTCTTCAAAGATCTCGAATAGCTTAATCGCATTAACCGGAGTCACTTCGGACGGCTTAAAGATAACCGTGTTACCTGCCGCAAGTGCAGGAGCTAATTTCCAAGCTGACATCAACAACGGATAATTCCAAGGGATAATCTGTCCGACTACTCCGATCGGCTCGCGTACAACCATCGCTTGCATCGGATCGGCTACTTCATATGTTTGACCATGTGGTTTCGTTGCTATTCCCGCATAATAGCGGAAGCAAGCAACCGTATCAGCTACGTCAAATTCGGTTTCACGTAGCGGCTTGCCATTGTCAATAGTTTCCCGATATGCAAATTCTTCCGCTCTTTGCTCCAGCTTGTTCGCTACTTCGAAAAGCAAACGGGCACGCTCACTTGCAGGCGTTTCCATCCAGCCATCTTCGTAAAATGCGCGTTTCGCTGCTGCTACTGCTTTGCGTACGTCTTCTACTGTTCCTTCTGTTGTTACAGCAATGACTTCGCCATTTGCCGGGTTGATTACATTTCGCGTTTCGCCGCTCGCCGATTCTACCCATTGACCGTCGATAAACATCTTCAACACTTGTGTTGCGCTTACGCCTTGTAACGCCGTGCTCGCTGTCGCTTTTGCTTCTGCCATTCCGTAATCCCCCTCACATGAACTTTTATTCAATTTGCTATTTAAACATTGCAATGAACATGCCAACTTTTAAAACAGACAAAGGAAAAGAAGTGAAAACGCTGTTATAACACCTTTTTCACCCTTTGCCTGTTTGTTGGATAACCTTTCTATCGCCTCAATATAATCATGCAATAACGAATAACACTATTCAACAATGCATAAATCTGTTGATTAATATTGTGAAACTGCGGGAGCGAATGCCGGTAGAGCTGTGGTGAAGAAAGCTTTCATCGCTTCAACATCCTGCTCGGCCACTTTCAATCCGCTAACCCAGTACTCTTCATTGTGGAGATCATCGTGGCATAACAACAGTGCTTTACCGCTCTGCAAGCAGGTAACAAAACTTTTGCCCTGGAACAGCTTACTGTAAACGAGTGAGAAATCATATCTGTTCTCCTCTGTAGCCAGGCACACGTAACGAGTCATCGCTTCTTCCATTTCATCAAAAAGGTATTCCATTTTGCATTCCTCCCGTTGGATAGACTTTTGTCTACGGACGGATTAATTAATCAATCCATCCACGCAGACGGCACGCTTCCGCCAATCGGCGAACAGCCACCATATAGGCCGCGGTACGCATGTCTGTTTTATACGATTCCGCCATCTGATATACTTTCTGGAAACTTGCTGCCATTTTTGTTTTCAATCGTTCATCAACTAAATCTTCTTCCCAATAATATCCCTGATTGTTCTGCACCCACTCAAAGTAAGAAACAATCACGCCACCCGAATTGGCCAGTACGTCCGGCACAACCGTAATGCCTCTCTCTTTTAAGACTTTGCCGCCTGCTGTAGTCGTCGGGCCATTGGCCGCTTCCACAACAATGTTACAATTCAGACGTGGTGCGTTCTCTTCCGTAATCTGTCCGCCCAGTGCGGCCGGGATTAGCACGTCACATTCTTTCTCCAGCAATTCCTGATTAGTAATCGTATTTTCGAACAGGTGTGTAACGGCACCGAATGAATCTCTTTTCTCCATTAAGTATGGAACATCAAGGCCATTTTCGTCATAAACGCCGCCCATAACATCCGCGATACCAACCACTTTGGCTCCAGCTTCATATAAATATCTCGCCAGATAGCTTCCAACGTTACCAAAGCCCTGAACAATAACACGCATTTCTTCAAGTTTCATTTGTTTTTTCTCAGCAATGAATTGAAGAATATAGAATAGACCGCGAGACGTTGCTGTTTCCCGTCCTTTGGATCCTCCCAGCGCCAACGGCTTACCGGTGATGAAGCCTGGGGAATCAAATTCGCGGATATGGTCGTATTCATCCAGCATCCAGGCCATAACCTGAGCATTGGTGTACATATCCGGAGCAGGAATGTCTTTAGACGGTCCGACAATTTGACTTACGGCCCGAACATACGCACGGCTTAAGCGCTCCAGCTCACGCATGCTCATTGTCCGAGGATCGCAGATGATGCCGCCCTTTCCGCCGCCATAAGGCAAGTCGGTGATACCACATTTAAGGCTCATCCAGCCGGATAATGCGCTTACTTCATCTGCTGTTACATCTGGATGGAAGCGAATGCCACCTTTCGTCGGTCCCATTGCGTCGTTATGCTGAGCACGGTATCCTTTGAAGATCTTCGTTGTACCGTCATCCATCTTAACGGGAATGTTTACTTCAAGCACACGCATCGGCTCTTTGAGAATTTCATATACCGTTTCCGGATAATGAAGGCGTTTTACAGCTTCACCCAGCACTGATTGAAACGCTTCCAGTTCACTGACACTGACATTTTGTTTTGCACTCTTTTGTACTGCAACTGCTTCCTTCACAACCATTGCACCTCTTTTTTTCACATTTTGTTTCTTTAGAAATTTTATAACCAGCAATAAACGTGCCAACCTAGAAATCGCTTTATTCCAAGGAAAATCTCCTTTTCCTTTTTTATTTTCTATTCATAATTGCATAACCTAGCAATTGTCGCATACTCATTTTCTGCTTTTTCATCCTTTATGCTCAAATGAATAACTTGCAAGCTATACTACTTATCAAAAAAATAAAGCAATCACTTCATAATTGAAATGACTGCTTTATTCATAACTTTACAAGTAGGTAATGCCCTAATAGTTAATCGAAAATTACGACCATTAATATTATCGTCCGTATTGTGTACATTGGTATATATTAACTATGTAAATTTATAGAATCTGAAAATTAAAAACGAAATCGTTTGCGAATTGTTCAGTACCGTTGCGTACCTATGCCTTTTAATTCATAATTGCATAAAAAAAGGAGGAAAAGCATAGAAGGCTAGTGAGACTGCTCCTGTAGCCTGCAAAACTTTTTCTCCACACTATAGCTTCTATTAAATTCTCTTTACAAACAAAACACGATCTTGTCCTCTTCCATCATAATTAGTCATAACAGAGATACCATTAACTTCACAATCTCCTTGCTGAATTTGAAATCCTATCTTCGTATGAAAAGCAATAGAACCCTTGTTTATAGGTGAAGTAACGCAATGAACTTCAGTACAGCCACATTGTTTTACTTTTTGAAAGAATATCTCATATAGCTGCTTTGCAGCATTTTGCTTCCGATAATCAGGATGAACCCCTATAAAATGAATATACGCTTGCTGCCGATAGGCTTGGGAAACAAAGCCGACCAAAAAGGCAACAATTTCGTCATTTTCTTCTAAAACAAAGCTGGTATCTTTAAAATGAACAGAACAATTATAATTAAAAATAAATGCCTTAAAAATAAAATTCCTTATATGTAATATATAAGAAATAGTGTATACTATTATCTAACAATTTGGTTAAATGTAGCAAAATAAACGGAGGGTGCGTCTTATGAGAAAAAAATATTCCTTAGCCTTTAAACATCAAGTAATCAAAGAAGCATTAAAGGAACAGTCATTCAGTAAGACCGCCAGAAAATATGGTTTAAGCGCTCTAACTATATATCGTTGGGCACGCGAATACAAACAAGGAACACAAACGGAAATTTTACAGGAAAAATAATATTGCAGCATTCTCTTTATATTTGTAGTTTTCTCTTATAAAATCATCAATATAAGAAAGAAATAACAAGGTTAAATTGGTTATTAAAAAAGGACAAACTAGCAAAAAGAACATCTTCTTTTAAATAGAATCCGTCCTATATAAGTTACACTTAATATTTTGACAGGGTAGCGTGGTTGGAAGGAGGAGGGATGGGGAAAGAAGATGGTGGATATGCCCTGCGCCCCGGCAGAAAAAAGGCGGACGTGTTTGTTCCAACCGCTCCCGCCCACCGCCCCTCCTTCTTTTCTTATCTCCTACCACAAGAATATGTAAATTTATAAAGTCAGATGTCTATAGAAGTGGACGGCTTCTTCAATTTACAAAAAACGAGACTGTTACATACTATTTTTTACTCTTACGCTCCTCCATTAATACTATGAGTTCAAGTAAATCTATCATACGGTTATTTTTGTTTATGATTTTGAGCTGATTAAAGTACATACCACCACAGGGAAAAACAAGCGTACATCAACTTGCCGATGACTCAACTTTTGTTTCACCGGCTACGACTGGTATGTCTTTAAATAATACTGCCTTTGTCTGATCAAAACGGCCTTCCCATTTAGATATGACAATAGCTGCTAGCGAATGTCCAATAATATTTACTATCCCACGTGCCATATCCATAATACGATCAATTCCGATAACTAAAGCCAAACCCTCTACCGGTAACCCAACGGCAGCAAGCGTAGCAGATAAAACAGCAAACGATGCTCCAGGTACAGCTGCAATTCCCTTAGATGTTAGCATCAATACGATTAAAATTGTAAATTGTTCCATGATCGTTAACTCAATGCCGTATAACTGCGCAATAAACGGTACAACCATCGCCTGATACAAAGCCGATCCATCTAGATTAAATGTATATCCGGTCGGAATCACAAAAGAAACTACAGAACGGTCACATCCGAATCGAGTCATTTTCTCCATAAGTTGAGGCATCACCGTTTCTGTACTATCAGTCACGTAACCAATAACTAATTCCTCTTTTAAGTTACGAATTAGCGTCCATAAATTTACTTTTACAAGCCACGCAATAAAACCAAATACCACTACAATAAATAAGATAATTGTAAGGTGATTAATGATAACTAATTTTCCCAATGGAATGAGAGAGGCAAATCCATATGTTGCAATTGTATTAGCCATCAAAGCAAAAACACCGAATGGTGCGAATCGCATCACAAGATGAACAAAAGCAAACATCGTTTCTGAAACTCCCTGGAAGAATTGAACTACTACTTTTCCCTTCTCCCCTATAGAAGCTAACGCAATACCGAACATAACAGCAAAAAATATGACAGGAAGAATTTTCCCATCAGCTAAGGATTTAAAAAGATTAGGTGAAAAAATACCGACTAAAACATCAATAGGTTTGGTATGCTCTGCCGTTTCTGTATACTTGTGAATGTCACCCGCTTCCAATTGATTAATATTGATACCCACGCCAGGCTGAGTCAAATTGGTGACAAGTAATCCTACAATAAGAGCTACAGTTGTTATAATTTCAAAATAAACGAGTGTCTTAAATCCGAGTTTACCTACTTTCTTTAAATTACCCATACTGGCAATACTAGAAATAATAACCGAAAAAACAAGCGGGATAATGACAATCTTTATCATGTTAATAAAAATATCACCAAGAGGCTTTACTGCTTGCCCATATTGTTTGGATAAAAATCCAAACAATAACCCTAGTATCATACCAGCAACAATTTGCCATACCAACCCTTTACGCATAGCTTACCTCCTTAAGAGTTAAAAGTATTTCGATATTTATATTTGGATTACTGCTTCATTCGTAATAATCACATTATTAGAAAACGCTTCCATAACAGTGCCCAGGCACTCTATCATCAATTTTTACCGTTCATCCCTCTCTTCTATTTCAATTATTGAAATACGTTTTCATATATAAAAGAATTATAATCAATTCTACTTTTAAAATCAATCAAATTTTCTTAATATTTCGTTTGATTTATATCGTTCAATATAACTCAAGCTTTTTGAGATACATCCAGCTGCTTTTTCGTTTTTGATAAATTATTGCAACACTGAAGCATAAGAAAGAGTAGTACTCATAATTGAATACTACTCTTTCTTTACTACCTTATGGAAGCTTTTTTACCTTCTCATCGTTACTGACAAGCGTAGGAGTAGACTTTTTCTCCTCTTCATCATCGCTTGTAAGATTTTTCGCTGCAGATTTAAATTCAGTCAACGTACGGCCAAACGCCCGCCCCACCTCAGGCAACTTATTCGGCCCAAATACGATAAGCGCAATCACAAGAATTAAAATCAGACCAGGAATCCCAATGTTAGCAAGCATACAATCTTCCTCCTTCTATGTGTACTTAGAATCCGGTAATTGCTACAACACCAGGCAACGCGATAGACGTACCACCTTTAGGCCAATGGCTGGTCGGAGCCTCATATGACTCTAAGTTTTCACCCGGATGCTGCACAGACATGAACAATGTCTTCTCGTCCGGAGCAAACCAAGGACCTGTCATCTCAGCGCCAACTGGAGCAGATGCGAATTGCGCTGCCACACCCTTATCTGATCCGGATGTCGGAATGAAGAAAACCCCGTTATTGCCGAACGTCTTATAAATACCGCTGTTCATGGAAGATGAAGATATATCCGTTACTACCCACAGGTTACCTGCACTATCAAACGCCAAGTTATCCGGAGCAGCGAATCCGCTCTGCGGTCCGCCTGCTGCGAAAATTTCAAATGTAAATTCTTCAGCCGCATGATTGTTGTCTTTTGGAAACAGGCGGACAATCTGACCGTAGAAGTTACCATGCTTGGAATTATTCGTTAGCGAGATAAATACGCTGCCATCAATCGGATGCACCTCTAAATCTTCAGGACGGTCCATCGCTGTTGCACCTACTGCTTTTGCCGCTTCGCGACATTTCACGAGCACATCAGCCTGGGATGTGAATAACGGTTTTCCAGTAGAATCGACCGCTTTCTGTAGTGCTTCATTCTTACCGTAATCAAGCGCAATCCATTTCCCTTTGCCGAAGTTAGCGACATACAGCGTCCCCTCTTCAAGCAGTCTGGCATTCGCTTTACCTGTACTTTTACTATAGGAGCCTCTGGATACATATTTATATACATACTGATCGTTTGCATCATCACCCATATATACGACAAGCTGTCCGTTTGGTGCAAGCGTCATCGCTGTATTCTCATGAGAGAAACGGCCAAGAGCCGTATGCTTTTTCGGTATGGAGTTCGGGTCGAACGGATCAACCTCGACTACCCATCCATAATGTGTCTCATCTTTTAATTTTGTATCCGCAATAACACTATCAAAATTCTCTTCACAAGAAAGAATAGTGTTCCACAGCGTTACGCCGCCGGAACAATTGGCAAACGTTCCCGTCACTTCACGGGCGCCTCCCACCGCAGCACTACCTGCAGCAGGCCCGGTTAGCGTATGCTTCGTTAACCCGCTTACACGACGACCATATTTAGAATCGGAGATTAGGGTCCATTTTCCATTCTGTTTTTTCACTTCAATTATAGATCCACCAAGTGAATATAAGTATTTCTCGATTTGTGCTGATGTACGGGTGTTGTTTTTCGGATCGGCATGTAACGCATCATAGCCGGTTACATAGTATTCCAACTCACCAAGATATTCATGGTTTACCCATAATAGACCATGTTCACTGCTCCCTTCAATCGGTAGGAAGCAAGTAAAATCTGCGTTAAAACCGAATGTATCGCCTTTCGCATTAATTTTATCGCCATATAAAGCCACAACATCATATTTATATCCTTGCGGCAGTACAAGTTCATCTTTGTTCGTTGCCTGAATCGGCTTGAACTTTACTTTTGCGGGCTTATGCTTGTCCTCTAAACCGAAAAGATGGTCAGCCGTCTTTCCTGACAGTCCTTTGTCTGCTGCGAAAGCCGGAATACCGGTAGCAAGAGATGCAAGCGCTGCCGTACCTGTGCCAAGATATGTTAAAAATTGTCTCCGATTCATTTCCATGAATGTATCACTCCCCGCTTTTTTCCTCTATTTCCTCTACTACGTCTCTGCCTGCTGGCACATGGTTTCATTGTACAGATAGATTCTTATGCCACTTTTAATCTTGTTTTAAAATCGTGTAAATTTTTATCGTAAAAAAAATAAACGCAAGCCAACGCTTACGTTTATTCATCAGATAGACATTAATATTTAGTAAGAATCATCTCTCCCGTATGCGCCTCAATAAAACGAAGTTTTCCCGAAAACGAGGGGAAAGCTGGCACATACTCTAATTGATAATAGCTCTCTCCATTCTCTTCATATTCTTTTGACCATTGAAGCTCAAGATCCAACACAGAACAAAACAATTCCATAGCCTGTTCGCGGGCAACTTTTGGTACTGTATCTACAGACTGGAGCTGCTGGGGTTCGATGTCAGGTCCCGTATATTGCTCAATGCATCCGTTGGTCCGATTTATGCAAATAGATACGAACCCGAAACGAATCGGGATACCGCCATGCACGAGCCGAAAAGTGAATGTCACCCGATCTTCTTCTTCGTGCTCTTCTTCATACGCTTCTTCTGCCCTTTTCGATAAACGAAAAAAAGTGTGCGCTTGCGGAAAAAGCGTATAAAGAAATTGGAACGCTTTTTTTCTACATTCTTCATCACTTAGCGATAGCTCTCCTTTTCTTTCCTCAAACCATATAAAGCTGCGTAGACGCCCTGTTTCTTTATCTACCATGGCTTTTACCGTATTCTCGGTTCTCTCTTTAAAGAAACTATTAATGCTTCGGTCGGGCATTTCACTCGTCTCGTTCGCCCGCCAAACGATCCCAATCGTTTCTCCTAAATCAGATTCACGAATTT
Source organism: Aneurinibacillus migulanus (assembly GCF_001274715.1). Lineage (GTDB taxonomy): Bacteria > Bacillota > Bacilli > Aneurinibacillales > Aneurinibacillaceae > Aneurinibacillus > Aneurinibacillus migulanus. Next base: position 155,529 of record NZ_LGUG01000009.1, read on the forward strand.
TCCGGTATGCGGAGGTTAGACCTATCAGTGCTCCTACATCCACTGATTCCCGCTGAGCAATCTCGCTTGCAGCCATAGGAGGTAACGGCATATATTCATCCGTTTCCGCTTCTTCACACACGCGCGTCTCCAGCTTCTTTTGTTCTGCCGGATAAGCAGACAAAGGAGCAAATTCATATACTAAATGAACGTTCCCATCAGCAAGCTCGTATATCTCCTCTATGATTCTCTCGATAGTAAGGGTGATTTCCAATTGTTCGAGATACTGCTTCTTTACTTCTTCCTTATCCGCCAATACTTGCGGTTGTATCACACGTTCGGCACATCCATAGTAACGGAATGCCTGAATGCTTCCATCTCGCTCTACATTCACCATAAATCCCGTCATCGGAAGCGGTAGATCCATTGCTTTCTGTACGTAAGAGAAACAATACACAGCCCCTTGTTCCTTTACTGATTCAGCTACAAATGTATGAATTGCCTCCGGATAGTGCTCTTCTACAAAGCAAAGTGCTTCCTGCTTCAGTTGTTCTATAGGTAAGGATGGACCTGTGTTACTCTCCGATATGCTTCTAGTGAAGTCGACAAGTTTTCCGTTAGAGTCCAGCTCAATCCAAATGTATTCTTCCTCATCAGCAGGGTTTTTCCATGAAAACACCGCCCGATTTCCTTCAGCTTCTTCTGCATAATCCTCTATAAACAACTCATATGAATCCGGTATAGGGAATAATGAAAGAGCTTTGCTTTTTAGCTGCTGCTTCATCGTATACAACTTCCTTTCCACTTTAGATTCTTGCGGTTCTGCAAGGGAATGCTGTAGAAGACGCAGCGCATGGTGCATACGAGTTTTTATCGTACCTAGCGGGCATCGTAGCATGTCGGCGATTTGCTGCAGTGTAAAATCTTGAAAGTATTTCAATACAATCACCCGGCGATACTTATCTTCAAGCTTTTCAAGCGCCTCCTGTATGTATAAGCGTTCATCATACGGCGTAGTTTTGCCTTGTATATGTTGTTGCACAGTCTTCTCACTAACAATCATTCTTTTTTTCTTTTTTAATAAAGCAAGTGCATAATGAAACAGAATGGAGCGCAGCCAAGCCGCAAAGCGTTCTGGTTCACGAAGCTTATCCACCGACAGATATGCACGGAAAATCGTTTCTTGAACGATTTCATCTACATCATGCTTATTAGCTGCATAGTAGCGGGCATTGCGCCGAAGCATGTCTCTATGCCGCTCAATCAATACAACAAACGCCTCGCCGTCTCCTTCTTTGACTCGCACCAACAATTCTGTATCCGTCATCCGTTCCCCTCCTTCCTACATAAATATAGAGTACTGAAGTAAGCATTTGGTTTTCAAAAACGAAAAAAATCTTACTTTTTTTATACTTTGATTGGAAATGTTTGCTTGGACAAAGACAGGACAGAACGGACAAGCTAATCTTGAAGGATTTACTTTGTTGCAAAAGGGGCTTTTTCATGGAACAAACAGGAAAACTTGATGGTCAGGCCAAGCTTCTGCTGCTGATGAACGCGCTGTACCTCATCTCCATCGGGCTCTCCAATACCTTCGTCAACGTCTACCTGTGGAAAGTGAAAAGCGACTATGCCATGATCGGGTTATTTAACATGTTTACCTTTCTCGCCGTTCCCCTGACATTCTGGCTTGGAAGCAATCTCGTCAAGCGTTGGGACCGGGTACTGAGCATTCGAATGGGAGTATTCATCATGGCAATGTTTTATCTTACTGTGCTACTGTTGGGTAAGTCAGCTACGGCCTATATTATTCCACTCGGTCTGCTGCTCGGCATAGGAGCTGGATTTTATTGGCTGGGCTATTATGTAATGTACTTCGAGATTACCGGTCCAGAAAACCGTGATATCTTCAACGGAGTGAACGGGCTTCTTATGTCACTGGCTGCTGGAGGTGCTCCTTTTCTGTCCGGATGGCTAGTGACGCATCATGCTAACGGCTACCGATTCATCTTTTCCCTCTCGCTTATTATTTTCGCGCTGGCAGTTATCGTCAGCTTTTTTATCTCCAGCAGGAAGTGCGAAGGAAAACTTAATTTCAGCCGTGTTTGGTCAGATACAAAGCACATCTCTAAATGGCACTATGTAGTTTTTTCTTACTTCTTCTGGGGACTGAGGGAAGGCGTAGTTGTATTTCTTGTAGGCCTGTTAGTCTTTGTCGTATCGGCAAGTGAATTAACGGTTGGGGTCTATGCACTTTTGACCTCTTCTCTCTCACTTTTATCCTATTATGCGGTCGGCAAATGGATTCGGCCTCATAAACGTGCACGTTCCCTTTTTATTGGGGCATGTATGCTGGCAGTATCCGTACTTCCGCTGTTGACTCAGCTTCGCTTCAGTACATTGCTCCTCCTGGGCATCGGAACTGCGTTATTCTATCCTTTTTTTTCGGTACCACTCGTCTCTACAAGCTTTGACGTTATCGGGGAAAGCATGGAAAAAGCCAACTTGCGCGTAGAGTATATTGTCATTCGTGAATTCGCCTTCAGCCTAGGACGAATGTTAAGCGCACTCACATTCGTCCTGCTCGTAACAAATACGACTAGCTCACTGGCGCTTGTCCTCTACTTAATCGCGTTGAACCTGTTGCTTATGTTCTGCTGGGTGTTCATGCGTCATGTCTTTCCGGCACATGCATAAGTACGTCGCATAAAGTAAAACTTCCATCATAGGGAGTTTCCTTCATCCTCCACTGATGGTTAGTTGCACATATCGAGCTCTTAGGGGCGGTTATTCTCTACGCAGCAAACTTAAAACGGGGAACTTACTGCCTGTTGGACCGGGATAAACAAGGACAAACGCGCAAATAATAGAACAAACAGGCTTTTACGCTGCGAAAAGGAAGCGATGAAACATGGATGAAAAGTATATCCTCGCCTATTTTAATACGCCGGAGCAGGCTGAGAATATCCGTCAGCAACTAGCTACCCAGGAGGGTATTGTCGACCTACAAATCGACCGCATCGGATTATATCCCGGTCCGGAACCGGCTCATTTCACCAACACCATCACTGGAGAATTCGCCGGCTTAGCATCTATAACGACAGACTCCACACCGTCTCATCCTGACGCCAGAGTGATGATGGCTGCCCATCCAAGCGCCAGCGGTATGAGCGACAGTCCAGATGATACCATTAGAGGACGTGACATTTTACTTACGGTTGTGGTGCAACCCAGGCTTTATGACAGCGTACGACAAATGATTCGTTCGGCAGGAGGGCTCGTGTAAAATAAAAAAGAGGGCAGCAGCACGCCCTCTTTTTTATAATTCTAATTGATTTTTAACTTGTTCTTCTTTTCCCTCTGTCTTCTTCGTTATCTTCTTCTATTTCAATATAAGAAGATTCTTCGGCCTCATCAAAAGCAATATCGATTGGTTTTTCCCTGAACATTTTCGTTAAATACATAAGATAAAGCACGCCTAGAGCCGTCCAAATTAACCCAAGCTTAAACGAAACCTCTTCAAGATTAAACCAGAGTAAACCGACAAACGCCGCACCAATTATCGGCGCAATGACATTTGCGATAATTTTCATTGGAGAGTTGATTTCTTTCTTCTTTACTGCATAATGAGCGATAACGCACACATTTACAAAAGTAAAGGCAACAAGTCCGCCAAAACTAACAAACGACGTCGCCGTATCTAACGTAAATAAAATCGCGGAGCAAGTAACAATGCCCACTATAATAACGTTAAACAACGGGGTATGCAAACGCGGATGCACATACCCGAAAATTTTGCGTGGAATGACACCATCGCGGCCCATTACATACAACAGACGGGAAACGCTTGCATGCGAAGCAAGACCTGAGGCAATTGTGCCTGCCAAAGCACCAGCAAGAAAGAAAGCTTGGAAAAGCTGACCTGCGACCTTTAATGCTACTTCTGGAGATGCGGAGTTCGGATCATGGAAATCGTTCACACTTGGAAACAGTGCTTGTACAAAATAGGAAACCGTTATAAAAAGAACACCGCCGGCTAATGCCGTTAAGAAAATAGCACGTGGAATCGTTTTCACTGGATTCGGTGTTTCTTCTGAATACATTGTTACCGCATCAAATCCAAGAAAAGAAAAGCAAAGAAGCGTCGCTCCTGCGATCAGGCCGCTCGTATCCATTCCTGATTTATAAAACGGTTCGATGGTAAAAATAGTTCCGTAACCCACCCCATTATATAAAGCGCGGGCGGCCAACACTATAAAAATAACAATAACGAGAAACTGGAACACTACAAGTAGCGTATTTAGATTAGAAGTAGATTTCATCCCCATCGCATTGACAATCGTTACAAATGCGGCGAATCCTACAACCCACATCCAACTCGGTACTGAGGGAAATAGCGCGGACATGTAAATCTGTGTTAAAAATGCGTTTGTCATTGGGAGAAATACATAAGCAATTAAGGAAGACCAACCTACCATGAATCCCAGATGAGGATTCAATGCTTTTTGCGTATACGTATAAGCGGACCCGGCGCTTGGATAAATGCGCACCATTCTTCCGTAGCTTAATGCAGTAAATAGCATAGCCGCCAAAGCGATGACATAAGCGGCCGGTACATGGCCTCCGGTTTCACCGGAAACGATTCCTACTGTATCAAATACTACCATCGGGGTCATATACCCGATACCCAGCAATACGATAGCTCCTAATCCTAAAGAGCGTTTTAATGTCGCAGATTGCTGCATCGATCACTCCTCCTTTATGCAAGAACAAAATAAAAACCGACAAATTTCGACGTTTAATAAGACAATACAATTTAATCTGCAATTATAATGCCAAACATTAAAACATTTGCAATCTTTAAATAGGAGGAAGGATACAGGCTGATATTCTGCGCATTGCACGTTTTGTTAAAAACTTTAACAGCAAATTATTCAACCAAATACGATGCCTATTTTTATGCGCATACGCATAATCCATTCATTTCTGTATACGATTACATTATCACAAAAAAAGCCTCTCCTTTTCAGGAAAGGCTTGGATATTCTTTTGCTTTATTAAGCTTCTCGTGTTACAGCCGGAGTCTCATTCTCTTCAATATACGTGCTCTCGCCTGCCTCCTCGAAATGAATGTCCATCGGCTGTACCTTGAACATTTTCGTCACATATAACAAGTATATAACCCCTAAGCCTAGCCATATCATTCCCATAGTAAACGAACTGGATTCAAGATTATACCACAATACAGCGACGAAAGCAGCTCCTATTACCGGAATAATCACATTAGTCAGAAAAGAAATGGGGGATTTATACTCTTTATTCTTTAATGCATAATGTGCAATAACGGACAAATTAACAAATGTAAACGCTATCAATGCCCCGAAGCTAATGAATGAAGACGCAATTTCCAGAGTAAAGAAAACAGCTGTCATGGATATAAGTCCGGTGAAAATAACATTAAATAATGGCGTATGTGTACGAGGGTGTACATATCCGAAAAGTTTCTTCGGTATGATGTTGTCACGGCCCATTACATACAACAGACGCGATACGCTGGCATGTGAAGCTAACCCGGAAGCAATCGTCCCGGCAAGAGCAGCTGCCAGGAAAAACCACTGAAATATTTTCCCGCCCACATATAATGCAATTTCAGGCGACGTGGCATCCGGTTGTTTAAACTGTGAAATGTCCGGAAACACTGCTTGCGTAAAATAAGAACCAACCGTAAAGATAACCCCGCCAATGAAAGCGGTAAGGAAGATCGCTCGCGGAATGGTTTTTACAGGATTTGGCGTTTCTTCTGCATACGTAGTAACCGCATCGAATCCAAGGAATGAGAAGCAAAGCACCGTCGCTCCTACGATGATGGCTGACATTTGCATATCTGGGGTATAAAAAGGCTCTAGCGGAAACACTTCTCCATAGCCCATACCTCCTTGTAACTCCCTAATAGCCAATATGACAAAAACGACTACACAAACAATTTGATAAATAACAAGCAGGGTATTAAAATTAGCGGTTGAATTCGCACCGAGCGCATTAACTACCGTAATCATGGCGACAAAGCCTGCTACCCATACCCATGCAGGCACGTCTGGGAATAATGCAGACATGTAAATTTGCGCCAATAAAGCATTTACCATGGGAAGCAATAAATAATCCGTCAAAGCTGACCAGCCTACCAGAAAACCTAGATGCGGACTAATTGTTTTCTGTGTATACGTATAAGCTGAACCTGCACTCGGAAATGCCCGAACCATCTTCCCGTAACTAAATGCTGTAAAAAGCATGGCTGCCAGGGCGACAATATAGGCAAGTGGGACATGCCCGTTCGCTTCATTGGAAGCGATACCAAACGTATCAAATACAACCATTGGGGTCATATATCCGACGCCAAGCATAACGATCGGCCATAATCCCAGAGAACGCTTTAGCTTTGCTGATTTTTGCATCGATCACTCCTCCTTGCATATAGAAAGACTCATAAAACAACAACCGATGAATTATATAATCAGCAAATTTTGTGCCATATGGGAAAATTTAAAATCTTTTAAATAGATTCTAAATCAAAAGCTTTATTTTCGGGACTATATTCGTTTTTAGGTAAGGGGAAAGACCTGGAAAGAGTATGATCGATTATGAAAATTAGCATAATCTATTCATAAAAGAATAGACTTTGACGAAAAAAAGTACCTTTTCTATGATGGAAAAGGTACTTTTGCTTATTATGCATTTTTTTTCAATGCGTCGTAATTGTGCTGCACCACCACTTTTTTCTCTTCACGTAAGTACGCGAACCAGTACACAGATGCAACAAATAATGCACCACCGACCGCATTCCCCAGAAAAACCGGTACAAAATTACTCAGATATTCCATCCAAGTTACTTTACCAGCAAAGATGGCTGCCGGAATAACGAACATATTAGCTACTACGTGCTGAAAACCAATGGTGACAAACGCCATAACCGGAAACCAAATACCTAGAATCTTGCTTGCAATATCGTCCGCACCGAATGCAAGCCATACTCCAAGACATACGAGCCAGTTACAGCCAATACCAGAAATAAATGCCTGAAGGAACGTATCATGCAGCTTCGCTTCCGCGATAGCCACCGTTTTAGCCAAGAATGGCCCCGCTTCTGTTAATCCAACCACATGGCCAAAGAAGTAAGCAACGAACACTGCGCCGATAAAGTTACCGATTGTAATCCAGAACCAATTACGTACAATCTGCCCTACTGTAACTCGACGTGCCATCATAGCGATTGGCAATGTCATCATATTTCCTGTTAACAGCTCTCCTCCAGCCATAATGACAAGTATAAGTCCAAGCGGGAATACCGCGCCGCCGAGAAAAGAGCCAAAACTTCCCCATTCTTTCGGTAAATTTCCAATCGTACGAATATCCAACAAAAATCCAAGCGCGATGAACGCACCCGCTAAAAAGCCAAGCACCAACATATTCGACAAAGACATATTTGCCTTCTTCGTACCCATTTCCACTGCAGTTCTCGCGATTTGTTGTGGTGGATGAAATGCCATATATTTCTCTCCCTACTATCCTTTGTTTTTTTCTATAGTAAAATGTAGAAAACAAAAAAGGAAAATACACAAAAATACACCTGTGCATTTCTCCCAAGAAGTGAACCTAGCTGCTGGCAACTTACAAAAAAATCGACCAGCAACTGCTGACCCTGCCAGTTCTTCTGAGAATGCCGCAAAGTACGAATTTTTGTTCCTTTTCCTCTTCAATAATAAAAATTGAAAGTAGGTGGGAGCAAAAAGCGGCTATTTTCAAAATCCCGCCTTTTGCTCCATCTATTCATAGCTTACAGCTTCTGTCCCATTCCTTTGAGAAAACCAAGCATGACCGTCAGCGCACGGTTAATATCCGGGTCCTTGTAAGCCTTCATTATATCCATAACACCGGTCTTCTTACCTGCTCGTACTTCCTCTGCCGAATGTTGCATACCGTTAACAATACCTTCAAATACTTTCTTAATCGTCTCCGGTTCCAATTCTCCCAGCATGCCAACGGCACTCATTACATTATTAACGCCACGCGTCATCGTTGGTTTTGATAACTGAGAAACGCCGATTTCCATTACTTTCTCACGTGACTGAATCAATGCTCCGATGACTTCAAGCGCACCGCTCTCATGCAGCAATTGAATCACTTTGAGGGTCTCCTGCAATGCGTCACCATTTTTGGCGACGAAGCTCACTAAATCCCCCAACGCTTGCGCCTGTTTTTCAGCCTCTGTTGGCTCATGTTTTCTTATAACAGTTGTCGGTTTGGCCATTTATTTCTCCCCCTGTCCGACGGTTTCAAGCGAAAGATAATCCTTACGCTTCCATTTACGCTCTACTTCTACACCACGCTGCGGATTTCGTTTACCGAAACGGGAATTAAAGCGTGGTAGCGGGTTTTCACCCTCTACTTCAAGCACCTGCATTTTAACTTTTGCTTCTTTATATGCCGGCGTATTCGTCGTCGCGTCGGAATGGCTGCTGGTTAACAAATTGACAGCAGAAATTTCACTGGTCGAGTTCATCGGAACATAAATCTCTTTGCCTTGTACGCGATCGGTCACGACGACACGTAATTTTACAGCTCCATATTCGGATTGGAGGCGTACGAGTGAACCGTCCTTGACACCGCGTTCTTTCGCCAGTTCCGGTGATATTTCCACGAACGTATCCGGGGCTTTGTGCATAATTCCCTTGGATTTGTTGGTCATGTTGCCCTCATGGAAATGCTCAAGCAGACGACCATTGTTCAAGAACAGGTCGTATTCTTCCGGCATTTGTACCGGCGGGATCCAATCAGTCGGCGTTAAGCGTGCCTTTCCATCCGGGAACGGGAAGCTTTCTGTATATAGAAGCGGCGTATCGGTACCGTCCGCCTGTACGGGCCATAGCAAACTACTGAACCCTTCCAAACGCTCATATGATACACCTGCGAACAATGGTGCGAGGCTAGCCGATTCTGCCATCACCTCAGCCGGACTCGCGTAGCTCCAATCCCCACCAAGACGATTCGCCAGTTCAATAAGAATCTGCCAATCTGGACGGGATTCTCCCAGTGGTTCCAGTGCCTGATACAGTCGTTGAATCCGACGTTCCGTGTTTGTAAATGTCCCTTCCTTCTCCAGACTTGGACTTGCTGGCAGGATAACGTCAGCGAATTGCGCTGTTTTCGTAAAGAACACATCCTGCACTACGAAGAATTCAAGCTTTTCAAGGGTAGACTGAACGTGATTGGAGTTCGCATCCACCCATGCCATATCTTCACCCATGAGGAACATTGCTTTCAGTTCACCTTTGTTAATTGCGTTGAGCATACCTTCATTATCCAATCCCTTTTCAGGAGAAAGAGCTACACCCCATGCTTTTTCATACCGTTCACGCACGTCGTCATCCGTTACTAATTCATAGCCAGGATAGAAGTTCGGCAATGTACCAAAATCGCATGCACCCTGTACGTTGTTATGACCACGCAGCGGGAATGCACCCGCATTCGGGCGTCCGAAGTTACCAGTCACAAGCAGTAGGTTGCTAATTGCGGTACTGGTCTCGCTCGCACCACAGTGCTGTGTAACGCCCATAGCCCAGAAGATAGCCGTTCCATCGGCCTCATGAATCATTTTCGCTGTCTCAATAAGCTGCTCTTGCGGAATACGCGTCGTTTTCTCTGCATAATCAAGCGTATATTTCTCAATTGATTTTTTGTACTCTTCAAATCCGTTAACACGATTATGCAGGAACGCAACATCATGCCAGCCCTGGTCAATAATATACTTGGTTACAGCCGATAGCCATACATGGTCCGTCCCCGGCGCAGGGCGAAGGAACAGGTCGGAACGTTCCGCCATTTCGTTTTTGCGCAGGTCAGCTACAATCAACTTGCGTCCATTCACCTTGCGCGCACGCTTCAACCGCGTTGCGATAACCGGATGTGCCTCTGCCGGGTTTGCACCGACGATGATACCGAGTCCCGCACCAGCCATATCGTAGATGGTACCTGCATCACCACCATAACCTACTGTACGGAACAAACCTGTCGTCGCAGGGGATTGACAATAACGTGAGCAGTTATCGATATTATTTGTTCCAATAACGGAGCGTGCCAGCTTCTGAAGTAGATAGTTTTCTTCATTCGTACATTTGGAAGACGAAATAAATCCAAACGCATCCGCACCATCGCGTTCTTTTATTTCTTTGAATTTGCTCGCGATAAGGTTCAGTGCTTCATCCCATGTGGCTTCATGGAATTCATCGCCTTTTCGAATCAACGGCTTCGTCAAACGGTCTTCACTATTAACGAAGTCCCAACCGAACTTGCCCTTTACGCAGGTGGAGATGCCATTGACCGGTGCATCGGGAGTCGGCTCGATCTTGAGAACCTTACGTCCTTTTGTCCATACTTCGAACGTACAGCCTACGCCACAGAACGTACAAACAGTCTTTGTCTTCTTCGTACGGGTAGCACGCAGAGTAGCCTCTAACTCGGAGATGGCGAAAATGCCACTATAGCCTGGTTCGACTTCTTTTACCAAATCAATCATCGGATTCAACAACGTAGGCTTCATGTCCGTCATGATACCCGCTTCACCCAACATGGATTTCTCCATTAATGCATTACATGGACAAACGTTCACACAGTGCCCACAAGAAACACAGGATGACTCGTTAATCGCTACGTCATTATCCCAGATGACACGGGGACGTTCACGTTCCCAATCGATGGACAATGTTTCATTGACCTGTACATTCTGACATGCTTCCACACATTGGCCGCAAAGAATACATTGATCCGGGTCATACCGGTAGAATGGGTGCGACATATCTACTTCATATGGTTTTGACTGATATGGACGCGATTGATGCTCAATCTCCATCATCTCGACCGTATTATGAATTCGACAGTTGCCGTTATTATTGTCACACACAGTACAATACAACTGGTGATTTTCAAGAATACGATCCATCGCTTCCAACTGAGCGGCTTTTGCCGCCGGTGATTTGGTTTTAATGTCCATTCCGGCAGCGACCTTTGTCGCACAGGAACGTACAAGTTCACCATTGATTTCCACCATACATGTATCACATGTCTGAATGGTACCTAGATTCGGATGATAGCAGATGTGCGGGATGTCGATACTTTGGTCTTTAATAACATCGACGACGTTCTGTCCCTCATTGGCCTGATACTCATTGCCATTAATGCGAACGGACAGTTTCGTTGTTGTACTCATTGTCCTCCCCCTTGTTCAGTCAAATTCGATGGGCTGGTCCTCTTCTGTTTCTCTGTCTACATAAACAAAAAAATTCCATCACAAAACGGATTCATAGAGGCAACTCGGATAGACTCCGAACTATTTATCTCTATAACAACCGTTTCATGATGGAATAATCTTCGGCACTTAAGTACCGGCAACCAGTCCGCCATATTAAAATAGCAGTCGGAGTAAGAAGAAAGAAGAATGCGTTTTCATCAATCTACTCTACAACTTAAACCTATGCATGTTCATTTCATTTAGCATTCCTCTTTTCGGAATGTATGTTAACATTATAGACACAAATTCAATCACTGTCTAGACCTAACGGACGATCAAAAACAAAAACTGTCATCGCAATATCCAACTCAAACCGAAAATCGACGAACAGCGTAACCATCCTAGCATTAACCAATTCTTCCAATGGCCTTCCAACCGTTAAATCCTCATAGATTTTCTTAATAAATTCCGTGCGAGTCTCATGAATCATTCGCTGTCCTTCCGGCGTCCGACTCATGAATTTCTCTACACTCGTCAAGTTTCCTTTCATTTCGCAAATCGCCCAAGGCCCGGCAAAGCGAGTAACAATATGAGTAGGACCCTTCCCGACATGTGTTTTTCGAATCTCGCGGACAAGATTGCTGAATTCATGAGCGATGCGTGCATGACTAGATTTTTCCATATGCATTCTTCCTCCCTGATTTTTAGCATTACATGTTTTGTCAAGGAACGCAAGACAGGTGTTCATAATTTTTGTTTTGACTTAAGAGACAACAAGCATAAAATAGAGAGAGAAAAAATTTACAAATGGATGGAGGGAAGACCCATCATTCAGCCTATTGTAGACAAACGAACCATTCTACGCTACTTGGACAACGAAATGCATGAGCAGGAAGATGATGTAGTGAGCGAATTTCCCGTAACGATTTTCCTTGATGAAGAAGAATTCGCGACGGTCGTGTGCACGCCCGAATACATCGAAGATCTCGTTATCGGCTTTCTGGCTTCTGAGGGAGTTATCCGTTCCTACGAAGATATCAAAAGCTTACTGGTACAGGAACAGGAAGGCTTTGCACATGTAGAGCTGCGTAAGGCGCTTAAGATGAACCAGCAATTTTATTCCAAGCGCTACATTACATCCTGCTGCGGAAAAAGCCGACAAAATTTTTATTTTTATAATGATGCACGGACGGCGAAAGTAATGACGGAAAAGACCGTGAAGCTCTCTGTTAAAGATTGCTTCCGCCTGATTCATCTAATGCAGAGCGGATCGGATGTATTCCAGCATACGGGTGGGGTGCATAATGCTGCCCTGTGTGATCGGAACGGCATTATTCTTTCACGTATGGATATTGGACGTCACAATGCATTGGACAAGATTTACGGACACTGTTTGAAACATAATATCTCTATCGAAGATAAAGTTATCGCTTTCAGTGGTCGTATTTCTTCGGAAGTGCTGCTGAAAGTAGCAAAAATCGGATGTGAAGTCGTGCTGTCCAAGTCTGCTCCTACAGGGCTTGCTCTCGATTTGGCCGAAGAGCTTGGTATTACAGCCGTCGGCTTTATTCGCGGTGCGTCGCTGAATGTTTATACGCATCCAGAACGTATTGAGGAAACGCCCGCTACTTAAAGATTAACCTATAAAGAAAAACGAGCCCGGTATGGGCTCGACGCCAGGAGCTTCCATCTGGACGCTCCTGCGCTTTTTTCCTTAACTAAATTGTGAAAGACTTTCTTTACTAACTGCTGAATTGGATGTCCTTTTTAGCCTTTTAATGTCTATACGAATAATTAAAGAGATGATAAGAGCGATAGCGAAAAGCCCCGCAAAAAATATTAAACTTCCTGCATAGCTACCTGTTGTATCTTTAATCCACGCTGCAAACAATGGGCCTGCGAGCCCCGCAGCTGCCCATGCAGTTAAGATATACCCATGTATGGCTCCTAATTGTCTAGTTCCAAACAAATCCCCAATAAACGCAGGGATAGATGCAAATCCTCCACCGTAACAAGTATAAATAATAGCTAACATAATCATAAATGGAATTTTCAAAGTAACATACGGTAACAACATGAATAAAACAATTTGTAATACGAAAAATGTAGTATATGTATTGGCACGACCAATATAGTCCGAGGCACTAGCCCAGCCGATCCGTCCAAGTCCATTAAACACTCCGATTGCACCAACAAGTGCAGCAGCTTGTATTTGCGTAATTCCAATACTCTCCATAGCAAGCGGCTTTGCTACTGCAAGAATAGCAATTCCACAAGTTACGTTAATAAAAAGCATTAGCCATAAATACCAAAAACGTTTAGTCTTAACAGCTTCATTTGCTGTTAGCTGGGAGAGATCATAAGTAACCGTTGCTTTTCCTTTACTTACTTTTTCTTTAAATCCCTCAGGTAGCCAACCTTCTGCTGGCTTAGCAAGATATAGAGCAGAAAGAGCCATAATAATAAAATAAGAAGTACCTAATACATAAAATGTCTTAGCAACGCCAACTGAAAAGATAAGTGAATTCATTAAAGGGCTACTAATAGCTGCAGCGAATCCAAAACCCATTATAGCCAGTCCTGTTGCAAGTCCCCTGCGATCTGGGAACCATTTAACAAGAGTCGATACGGGAGCGATATAACCAACACCGAGTCCAATTCCTCCAAATACCCCATAGAAAAGATACAACAAGTATTTAGAGCCCAAGGTTACTGCCACACCTGAACCTGCAATACCTACTCCAAAGAAAATTGCAGCCAGAAGCCCAGCTCTCTTCGGTCCGTGTTTTTCAACAAAATGTCCTAAAAAGGCTGCGGAGAGACCTAAGAATAGAATGGCAATACTAAAGGTTAATGCAATTTCGGATGCACTCCAACCAAACATTTTCTGCAAAGGAATAGTAAAATTACTCCATGCATAAACAGAACCGATGGAGATATGAATACCAACAGCAGCTAGAGCAATGAGCCAACGATTTTTCGTTGTTCCCATCAAAATCTTCCCCCTTCATTGAATTTTCTAACTTTTTTGATAATATACATATTAGCAATATATGAAAATATTGTAAATATAAACAATAAACTTCGCGTATACTGAAGTTAGTATCCCGTCGTCTAACCAAGTTGTAGACTCTTAATATATAAATGCCTCTCAAGCCGAGAATAAATGTTGCCCTGTAAACAAAAAGCACTATCCTTTCCCTAAATCGAAGTAAAGGATAGTGCCTTTTTCATTTTTGGATACCCGAAGCCTTGAGCTTGATGGGCATATATTAGAACTTATGCTTCTATTGATTTGAATAAGCGAAGGCGGTATGCATTCATGGCAACCTCCCCCAGATGTTCGAGTAGGTTGTAGTTAGCATAAGCCCCGACTACAGCGCCGATACCAGGCAACAATTGAAGCATTTTAACAAAATCGATATAGTCCCGGTATTCTTGTTGGAAAGTACGCCAATCAAGTTCTTTTAATTCATATTTACGCTCTTCCCAGTGCTCAATAATATCAAGTGTACGTTGACGGTGTTCATCACTAGAGAATGCTAATTGGAAAACTTGAAGAATAAATAGTCTTTCTTCGTATTTCTTAACATCGTATCCGTATATACCTGCTGTTTCAAACAAGAACTTCATCTTAATAGATAATAATAAGGGGAAGTCTGCTAATCCCAGAAAAATCCCACCTGCCCCGGTTCCCGCTCCCTCGATGGCGGCAGTCTTTTTATAAGTATTTACTGTATCTAAAACTTGTTGTTCTTTTTCTTCTAGTGTAATATAGGACACATTCCTTTTTCTGGAGGTAAATTCCGAGCCGATCAGGGCGGCTTGCACGACTTTTTTGATGCTTTCAGTCATCATATAATGGACCCTTTCGGGAATCAAGCTGTTCACCTTAGTTTGAGCTTTTTTTGATACTCGTTGTAACAAACCGGAGCGACTGACTATTTTCCTTCTCCATTCTGCTGTTTTAAACTTTACCCTTTGTTCATACGTACTCATATATTCTCCTCTTTCTGGAATATGCTCACCACACCTGCATCCAGAGGAATGTTTCCCAAGCGTAGATTTATCTTTATCATACAAAATATCATGATTTTCTGGCATGACACTAAGAATGATTTTGACTACGTCCTGAGACGGAGTTTGTAATTCAGGCTCAGTTTGTTGTCAAAAGATTAATTGTTAGACATAATATAGAATTCCTTACTTAAACCACTACTTTCCCAAAAATCTTGCGCCAACTTATTATCTAAATCAACGAAAACGTAAATAGGAGAAGCATTTTTATATTGAAGCCAGCGACTTAATTTTTCAACAATAGCTCGTGCCGTTTTCTGCCTTCGATACTCCGGTAATACGTACAACTCATCAATTTGTCCGTAGCACTCTTGTATCACCAAGTCTTTTTTCATCGATGCCAGACCATAGCCAACCAATTTGGAGGTTTCATCAAACGCTACACAAACCATGCCGAATTCGGATTGAGAGTATTGCTTGAGCTGATTTTGAATGGCTGCTTTATCCTCATCTGATAACTCACATTCTGCAGTTTCTATACAATTCTCATTCCATAATCCCAATATTTCAGGAATGAAACGTCTATCATCACTAAGCTGCTCTATACGTATCTGCATAGTATTCTCCTTTTATATAAAGTAAAAATCCTTATCATAGTAAGTTTATTTTTAGATATTCGGCTGTTTTTTCATATAGAAAAGCATTTTTTCCAGCTCAGCATTTACTTCTTGTATGTCTCTAATTTCAATCTTATGTAGTACATCATCCACCTGATAACAAGCAAATGCTCTTCTAAGACCAATTAAGTCAGTAAGGATGCTTTGTTCTTGATGACTAAACTGTCGATTCTTTTTGTACCCTGCCATAAAGGCGTTAAAATATATGTCTCCCATTTTCTCTGAGTCATCATCCATCCGCTCTGCTGCATAAGATAAAAAAGCTCCTTCGCCCGCAAAATGGCCGACAAAGACGTCAGCCCCTGCTAGATGAAAATCGATAACACTACACAAGTTGCCATCATCATTTACAAGCAAATTATTCAAAGAAAAGTCTCCCTGTACCGCGCCACGGGGAAGATGAGACCAACACTTTTTCAATTTTGCCCGTTTCTTTTCATATAGGGCGTATAGTTCTTCATACAACGTTCGGTTTGCTTCGCTCTTTTGCAACGCCACTTTCAATGTATGAGCGTCTTGAGCAAGCTCATCATTTGAGCCAAACATACTCCATGGGCTTTCTGAAGAAAATGGAATGTTCGTTTTTGCGGAGATGTGATGCATTTTGCCAAGCCACTCTCCCGCCTGACCTATAAGATTTATATTAAGATGCTCCAGCTCTCTTCCAGACATCCATTCTTCCACTACAGCAAAAGCCTCTTGGCCTTTCCAGGATAAGGTCATATAAGGCAATGTGTCTTCTTTATACAGCCGTTTAGGAACACCTAGTCCAGCATGTGAAAACATTTCGCACAAACGTGCCTGACCTACAAGATCTTCTCTTGTGGTATACGAATTGGAAAGGATTCTTACAGCAAAACACTGTCCGTCAGCCGTTGTTACTTTGTATATAATTCGTACATCATCCTTTTCCTCAACATGATGTATCAAGTCCGCTCCTGCAAAAGGAGGAATCTGGAAATATTCTTGGATTTTCGCAAGCATTACCTTCACTACCCATCTTTTCCTTTTTTATATAAAATACGAAGCAACAACACATTGGTTTCCTTTTTTTAGTTTATATTTAAATAGAAAGGAGTGATCTCATTGTATAGCTGTATCGTATTTGATGTAGATGGAACAATTATCGATACAGAAAAGGCAGTATTAAGTTCATTACAAAAAGTATTAAAAATTGAAACAGGACGTAACTATACATTTGACGAATTGTCCTTCGCCTTAGGTATTCCAGGTACAGTTGCATTAGAAAGATTAAACGTAACACACATTGAACAAGTAAATAAAAGATGGAATGAGTATTTGAAAGAGTTTTTTCACTATGTCCGTGTTTTCCCTGGATTAGAGGAAACAATTAAAGAATTACATTCCCTTGGCATAACAACAGGAATTGTTACTTCTAAAACAAAGACAGAATTAATTAATGATTTTTATCCATTCGGGTTAAATGATTACTTACCCTATACAATTTGTGCAGATGATACCGAAAAACATAAGCCTAATCCAGAACCTTTGTTAAAGTTTTTAAAAATTGCGGAGGTATCTCCATCTGAAGTGCTTTATATCGGAGATACATATTACGATATGCAATGCGCTCAAAGTGCGAATATCGACTTTGCTCTTGCTTTATGGGGAGCTAAAAAGGTCGAACGGTTCCAACCAACGTACCAATTTGAGAGCCCAAAAGAAATTTTCGAAGTAGTTAATCGATGATTTTATGCACAAATTCTTCAACATAAAAAACGAGACCTCCCTTAAGCCTTAGTAAGCATTGGGAGGTCTATCCTTCAAATCGTATGTTGTATTGTTATCTTATCCTGCTTTTTGATAGGATTTGATATAGTCCATCTGCTACTCCGTACTCGTTCCAACTATACGAACGATTACATACAAAACAAAAAAACTGTCCCATTAAAATATGAGACAGTCTTAATTCACACATACAACACTTACACGCGCTCTGCACTTAATCTTTCTTCCATGGATAGAACTCCACCCATTCGGTAAACCGGAATGTTCTCCTCCTGAGGTAATCTCAGTACAACACCTTCCGATTCCCATTTTTGCAACTTACGGTAGGCTTCTTCCATTGTTATAGAGAGAGCACACGCTAATTCATGTACAGTTAAGATTCCCCCTGTTTGTGTTGCCAACCGAACCCCCAGGCGCTCCTCTTCTTCTGTCAATCTATGTTGTTCCACAGCTTTAATTAGTACAAATCCTGCGTATAAAATAATCCAACCGATACAAAAAATAATAATACCTGGCACCTCAAACAATGCGAGTATGCATCCTCCAATTATCCAACACATAAATGCCCATATAAAATTTAAAATCATGTGTACCATGAACGTATTAACTAAAAATATAGGATTATTATCATAATAAACTACAGGCTTATATACACTGTGATCTCCTGTGCAGTTTGGCAGCTGATATAACCTAACTCCATTATCTAACGAAACAATAGACACTAGATTTTCCTTATGCCATTTATTCATCATGGGCAAAATAGATTGCTGAGTTTCATACGTATAAAGAGAAATTTTCCCTGGAGAAATAACTCCGTTATTAGCAATCGCATACCTTAAAATGTCATGCTCTGTCATTCTTTGATATATTGTATAATAATATTTATATATCTTATATCCTGTTAATGTAAAAAAACCTAAAGTAACAACAGCTGAGATACAAAAATAACCCCAATTATAAAAATAACCCCAATATAAAAAAGTGGCCTCCCGTCTAATAAACAGAATTACAATAATAAAAAGAACTATAGTTACATATTTAAAGAGCCTAGATGGGGTGCGTTTATGCTTATTCTCTTCCTTGTTATTTGTTTGATACCAATTTATCATCTTATCCCTCTTCACTACCATTTTCTTCAGCTATCGCTTCCAGAATAAGGGGATCAAGCTTATAAACTTGTTCTTCATCTGGCACTATACTAAAAGCTCCATTTTGATTAAGTATCTTCAAAATCCGCTCGCACTCTGTTAAATTTAAAGAAGATTCTATTGAAAAAATTGGGGCAGTCAAATATCCATTATATTTTTTAGAGATTTTCAAGGCTAATTCTTCACACGTATTTTCATATTGTTTTTTCAGTATCATTTTCTTCCAGCTTCCAAAAGAAACATATATAAATAATAACCCTAAAAGAAAACAGAGGACTATAGCTTCATTTTCTTCAACGATAAATCTTCCAAAAAAAATAAAACAAAAGAAAATCCAGACGCCTACTATACCTACTCCAGCCCAAACAATCCAAGGTAAAACCCAGGAAAAAAACCGTTCCATTTTACTCTCCCCCCTTACTATTCTTTTTGTTCTGTCAAAGAGGCTAAATGAAACCCTGGAAAGTAAAAAATAACATCCCCTGTTTCAGCAACTTTTAACTGGGCGTGTCCTTCTTTTTGAAATTTATATAGTATTTCTTCTGATTCACGCATATTTAGCTCACTGTTACCGGCAACATCCGCTATAGTAACAAATCCTTCATTAGCCTTAACTATAGATAAAACTTCAATAACCCTTGGAGATTCCTTGCCTCCAATCTCTTTATTTTTCAACTTCTCAAGCTGTGTAATATCACCTTTCATTCTACTTACAATCATAATTATAAGTGCAATTCCTAAGGATATGAGTATGATGGTGAAATTACTTAAATCAGGTTCATCTTCCGGCCTAAAGACTGGGCCTACCCACTTAATAAAAAAATAAAATATCACTGTGATGGAAATCAAATTCATAAGGCACTTTCTCCCATCCTAATTTCTAAAACTTACCTAAAATGTTTTTTATTCTGTTATTATATATTATTTCATAGGTAATTAGAACATCACCAAATGATACAAGGCTATGCCTAAATGCCCCCTTTAGCCCCTTATTCTCTGAGATATACCCCTATATAACATTTCTATATAAATTACACTTGATATTTTGACAGGGTAGCGTGGTTGGAAGTAGGTGATTCAGAAAAAGAAGAGGTTGGACCTGCGCTCCAGCAGAAGAAAGGCAAACGTGCCTTTTTCCGACCGTTCCCGCCCGCCGCCCTTCCTTCTTTTCTTCCCTCTCACCACAAGAATTTGTCGATTTATCAAATCAAATGTATATTATACCCCTGCTGTCGTATTTTATTTTTAAAGTTAACCGTGTATATCTTTAATAAATTTCATCATACTTTCAAATGATTGCGTAGATGATTCTTCGCAAAAGTTTATTGAATACGGATCAGCAAACCCATGGTTCCCAGCAAATTTTTTCGTATAGACATTACTTTTTTTATTTAAGGACGCAATTAGTTCATCGACATTAAATGATTTCTCCTGCTGTGGAAAGAAAAGCAATACAGGGCATTTTGGATTGATTTCAAGATAATCCCTTATGCGGGAGCCGTAATAGCCAATAACCCCATCACATTTTTCTTCACTACACAACCATGCAGTAGTAGCACCTACACTATATCCCAATACATATATACGGTTGTATTCGTTTCTGATTTCGTGTATCAGATTTTTTTTCATTCCTGTAGCCGGGGAGATTCTTCACTTTCATTCACCCTACCTACCTTCTCCTAACAGCATATCAGCAAATAAGATTAGTACTGCACTGTATATTAAGAAAACCACTTGTTTGTCATATCATATTGATAAAAAAATAAAGCAGTCCCTACCATAACAGAGGAACTGCCTTATTATAATTGAACATGTAACACTCTTTTTAAAGTAGACGGCACTTTGTGTAAATACCTATATCCGTATCCTTTTGGACGCTTATCATTTTTTATTTATTGCCTTGCTTTTCGATTTGTGCCGAGTCCGTTAATGCATTAAAGTCCATATTTTGAAGTAAGTCAACTAATTTCATTACGTCAGCAGATTCCAGCGAAGTAACTGTTTTTAGTAAATCTGTAGAAGTAACTGCATGTAAGAGTTGGAGTATATTAATTAATTTAGGTAAATCGATTGACTTCAATAAATCGTGTAATGACATATTTATCCTCCTTAACATAATATTCGCGATGGACAAACACTAAAAAAATAAAGCAGCCTACCCAAAATTAGGCAAACTGCTTTGCATACTTAGTGGAGACTACAAACTAAAAGGTTTGTTAACTCACCACTATAACCAACAGGATAAACAGAACAAGGATGATGAATACCTCATCATTGCCTCCCTTACCTCCAAATCCCATCTAAGTTCACCTCTCTTCCTTTTAGGCTTGTATCTGTACAAGCAAGGCCTATACCTGTACAAAATAATTTAGAAAAAGCTCTCTTTCTACTTAAATATTATGTAAAGCTGGACAAACCTGTGATAGAAAATTCGCCTCTTATTTTATAAAAGGGCAGCCTCTATAAAGTAGTATGAAACAATCCAATAGCCGATCTGGCTTACCCAGATCGGCTATCTTATTTTACAGTATATATCACTGAATGTTATTCACTATATAGTCGGAGTTTTATAGCTTCTTAACTACTTTATCAATCAAGCCATATTCTTTCGCTTCTTCCGCCATCATAAAATTATCGCGGTCAGTATCCTTTTCCACCTTTTCAAACGGTTGACCGGTGCAGTCAGCTATAATTTTATTGGTTATTTGCCGTATTTTTATAATACGCTCCGCATGAATCATCATATCGGTTGCCTGCCCTCTCGTTCCTCCCAAAGGTTGATGAATCATAATTTCAGAATTCGGCAAGGCAAGACGTTTACCTGGTGCTCCTGCAACGAGAAGGATTGCTCCCATGGAGGCGGCCATACCTACACAAATCGTGGAAACATCCGGTTTAATGTATTGCATTGTATCGTAAATCGCCATCCCCGCTGTTGTGGAACCGCCAGGAGAATTAATATACAAGTGAATATCCTTTTCCGCGTCCTCTGCAGCTAAAAAAAGCATCTGAGCCACAATAGAGTTCGCTACATTATCATCAATCTCACTGCCTAGAAATATAATGCGATCCTTCAGAAGCCTTGAATAAATATCATACGAGCGCTCACCACGATTTGTTTGTTCAATGACAACAGGAATCGTACTCATAATAATCCCCCTTAACAAAAAATGGTAAGTCCGTCCTATGCGACAGCCAGAAGCATTGTTGGTGTGTTCCCGGCATACGTTTGCTTTGTAAGCAACACAATTTTTTCCGGTTGATATTTGGCAAGTATTTGTCTGTAATCCTCAATTATTTGCGTATAAGCCTTTTCTTCGGCATAAGATAATCCGCTTTCCCTTAAAAGCCTTAACTTTACCCGTGCTCTGTTCAAGGCTGCCTTCACCGCCCCTTCCGTCATCTCAAGCATTTCAGCCGTTTCAGCTGCTGTAAATTTAAACGCTTCGGTAAGAAGAAACACGGCTTGTTGCTTTACAGGAAGATGTCGGACAATTATCTCCAAAGCTTCTTTTATTTCCTCTGTATGCTCTTCATTTTCTTGCGCAAGTGTATTAATATCAATTCCATTATCGAGAATTACCTTTTGTTTTCGTTGTTTATCAATCCAGGTATTTGATGCAATGCGAAATAAAAATGCTTTAGGATTAGAATGGGTTCCCTGTTTCGTAAGGGCAACAAATGCTTTTAGCCAGGTTTCCTGCATAAGGTCTTCAGCTTCCCATGATGATCTTGTGATAGCCAAGCAATATCGCCTTAGTACGTCAGAATAAGATTTGATTATTTCACTAAACTGTTCATTCAAATCCTCTTTGGCCAAATGTACCGCTGCTTTAAATGCCAAGGCCACTCCCTCCTTTATTGTATAAACGTCATTAATTATCAAAAAGATACGGTTTTTATACTTCATTTTAAAAAAATAACCAGCCTATCAAAGCTTTTTCGACAGGCTGGTTACTTTATATTCTACTACGACAGCTTTTGAATCAGCTTCAACCTACCGCTTTCCTTCATCATAAGAGAAATCGAAACGAGCTCCGATGCGAATTGGATAAATATAAGGATTCACTTTTTCTTCCGGTTGCGTTTCTTTATCATATGCATAGACCAACAGTGAGGAAGTGAAAATGTAGCGGTCCATAACCAACCGATTGACCCGTTCCGCAAACGGAATGGGTGTTTTCCTACGCGTTGTACCGTTACATTTACCCCTTTGTCGAGCAGCATCTCGACTACTAGATGCTTACCGAAAAATCAGATCCCGCCCATTACCAGCACGTTTTTCCTATTACCGCCCTCATTTTCTTGAATTAATTATTACGGCACATATTCCAAATCCGCCTGCATCATCGTTTCCTCAAGCCATTTCTTCTCTTCTGTCGCCCACTCATGGGATGGGTCCATTTTCAGGCATTCATTATACATTTCGAGCGCTCGTTCTGGTTCCTCTTTCAACCGATACACATTTGCCAGTCCGTAATACGCTTCTGCTTGTCTGGAAAGTGCCAAACAACACTGGAATGCCTCCTCCGATTGATCGAGCCATTCCAAATTCATAAAAATAAAGCCTGCCATTCTGAGAAAATCAGGATCGCCCGACAATTCGGCAAGCAGCCGCTCCGACCATTCGCCCGCTTCCTCTAAATATATGCGGAACTTTTCCTCTTTTCCTTCTTCATGTTCCCAATATTTCTCATATAACACTGAGGCTAATTGTGCGGCGCATAATGCATCCCAGCGGACTTCCAACCCTTTACGAAGCCATGTAATCGCATCGTCGCGCATCTCCGACTTCTCAAGAAAATCGCTATACCATAAATAAGCCTTCATATTCTCGGGGTTATACTCAATCGCTTCTTCGTACAACATAGAAATTCGGATATATCCTTTGCTTCCATGCAAGAATTTCCTGCATCCGTTCAGCAGCCTTCCGACAAA
Source organism: Aneurinibacillus migulanus (assembly GCF_001274715.1). Taxonomy (GTDB): domain Bacteria; phylum Bacillota; class Bacilli; order Aneurinibacillales; family Aneurinibacillaceae; genus Aneurinibacillus; species Aneurinibacillus migulanus. The sequence continues at coordinate 179,318 of NZ_LGUG01000009.1, forward strand.
TCCGTCCGCTTTTCGATTCGTAAATACCTCCTGCTCATCCAATTGACGCTTTTCCAACCTTTCGGCATAATGAAGCATTAACATGCTTTTTTCCTCTTTCGAAACCGGAAGTTCTTCTACTATGCGAGAAGCACGGGAGCCCCGCTTCGTCCGATGCAAGAAATCGGCGAGCACTCCAGCCAACACCCGGCTCTGTGGCTGTTTGGTCAGATATTCCAGAAGACAAGCTTCCGCCTCCTTGTTTTTTTGCTGTGTGAGCAAGAAAGAAATCCACCTTTTCTGAACTTCCTCATCTTCCGGCGCATACTCCCGTACGGCCTGATAGTATATTTCAGCTCGCTCCGCCTCTCCCGCCTCCTCATACACGAGGGCTAACGCCTGCAAACGCCATGCTTCTGGTACCTCACCCTGCCATCCTTCCAATTTATGTATTACATTCTGCCAATCCGCTTTTTCTTCCAGCAAAGAGAGAAGATGCGTAAACTCTTCATCCAGGTTCTCGAATCGTTGCGGCAAGCGGTGAAACACCTGAAGCCATCTCTTACGCTCTTCCTCTTTGTCCCCTTGTTCGCCTGCAATCATTGCTAGACGTTCATACGCCACAGTGAAATCAGGGTCCATCTCCAGACAGACGCGATAGTAAGAAGCAGCCTCCGCTTTATCCCCGGTATGCAGCGCTACTTCTCCCAGGCGATAGACCGGAAATGTATTGGTGTTGGTGTCGTCCCATTCACGTGCCCTGAAAAAGCACTTGATCGCTTCTTCCACATCGCCATTATCTTCGTATAAACAACCGATATAGCAAAGAATGTCCGTATCCTCACCCGTACGATTCAGCAATTCTTCAAGTACATCGATTCCCTGGCGATAATATATTGTTCCCTGTAGGCAACGCACCATCATCTCAACCGCCGCTTCACGATTTGTCGGAGGAGCTACCAGCACTCCCCGAGTTAGTAATCCCACTGCCCGTTCACGCTCTGGTTCTATATCCCAGAGCAATTGGCCGGCATGACAGAGAAAATAGCCTTCCTCAGCAAAATAGACCTCTCCTTGTCGAAGAATATCAGCGACCTCTTCTTCTCTTTCAAGGGCATACAAAATCCGCGCCATCATAATATACGGGTATGAATCTTCGTCGGACTCGCTTTGAATGCAAGACGTAAAAGCGGCTTCAGCTTCTTCATACCGTTCCGCACGGTACAGTACATCCCCTTTCATCATAAGCAACATTGTATGTCCAGGAAGCTGCTGTAGACCTTCCTCCAGAATCTCTAACGCCCTTTCGATATCCTGGTGCTCATATTCATAAATTCCGGCTTGTTCCCTGTAGGACAGAGGCACATCTGGATCCTGACGCTGTGCTTCCGCAAAGCAGGATAGTGCCAATTCGTACTCTCCTCGCTCTTTATGGCACCTTCCTTTCTCATACCATACCCGTCCATAACCAGGAGACAGTCGAGTTAACTTTGTATACAGCGCCAGAGCACGCCCATACTCTCCTTTATCCATCAGTAACGTACCATGGTTCAATAATGTAAAGGGTGTTATGCTGTTAATTTCCAGCGAGATATGGGAATAGCGCAAAGCAACTTCCAGGTCATTTCTATAAAACGCTGCCATAGCAAGAAACGACCAAATCGTATGATTCGTTGCATCATAGGAGAGGGCTTGATGCAGACAGGATTCAGCCTTCTCATACTCTTCTTTATAATAGTGAACACGCCCCCGTGCAAACCAATAGGAGTCTCGATAACGAGGGAATTTTATTCTATCCAGCATTTCTTCCGCTTTCCCGTACTCGTTCATTTGAATAAACGCCTGTGCCGAAATTAAAAGAAAATACTCTTCATTCGGATATCGCCCCAGTAGCTCTTCCACTGCGCTGTCAATTAATTCTTTGTCGGCAAAGAACCCTGCGTGCCTTACCACTTGAATAAGATTATACGGTTGGTGGAGGCTTCCGGTTATACTTCGCTTCAACTCCTCTATTTCTTCATCTGGACGACATTCTTCCAAAGCTTTGGCAAATCGATCCGCCGTTATAAATACTTCGTGCTCATCCTCAGGCAAAAATGAAAAATCCACCTCCTCTTCTCGTGGAGTAACAGCTAGAGAAAGATAATGATCGTAAGCATATCTTTTCGCAAATCCTTCATAGGAAACATACTGCATCTGAAGCATTCCAGGGTCTTGAATGAGTAAGCTTTGACACTCGTCATCGTACCCCCGGATAATCTGCACGTGTGAACTATCCGGATATGAAACACTCACCATAACCGGAATGCCCATATCAACAAGTCTGCGGTATCGCTCTACTGTGCCAACGAAGTATCTGCCGGAGAGTTCTAGACGCTTCATGTATTCTACAGCTTTATAAACTTTTGTTCCGTCTCCGTCAAATATGTGTGACGCTATTTCATCTTGATGAACCTGAATGCCCCAACGCTTCGCCATCATCTCTACGCATGTCGGAACACAGTAATTATATTTCTGTACGACGGGTTGTAGCATAATTTCATTACGCGTCTTGCCTTCCCCGTCTTTGGCATCCTCAGCTTTTTCAACCGTGCAGGCAGCTTCCGACTGCTCCCTATGTAATACAGCGGCGAAATATTCTTGATATTCATGATGTGGTGTTACCTCGTTCATACGCTGGCTACATTCAGCAAATATCGCCATATCTCCCTTGATTTCTGCAAGCTTTATCTTCTCCCGTAAAAGCCATGGATGATCCGGATGCAGCATAAATGCTTCTTCTAATGTTGCGTTAACCTTCTCTTCCTCGCCACGGTTTCCATATAAACGGCACAGCATCAAATGATAGGCAAAATCGTCCTTCTCCTTCTCTGTCCCTTCATGAAATAATTCTTCGGCCCTACGCCATTTTCCCATATAGAAATACAGAATACCCCGATGATACAGCATGCGTTTCTCTCCAAGCTCTTCAACACGTGCCAAATGTAAGGATGCGCTTTTGAAGCGGCGCATTTCCATCATTATGCGTGACAGTACCAGGTGTGCTTTGCGCTTAACTGTCTCCTCAAGATCCTGTTCTTCCAGAACGGAAACCAGATGGGATTCCGCCTCCGTCCAGCGCCCTTCCCCGCCCAGCGTCTCAGCATACCAGATGCGGCTCTGTGGGGTTTGCAGCCGACGGTACGCAAAACGTTCCATGAACGATTCATAGCGAAACATGCAGCCTTCATGTGCGATTCTCATAGCAATTCGGTACTCTTCTTCCGTTTGCAATCGCCCAATAAGTGAAGCTACAGTCCTATAGAGCGATTTTTCTTTGCGCGTATTATCAATCCATTGGGTAAATTGCGTAAAACATTCCCTATATTTTTTTTCTTCAAGCATAGCCTGCAACTCGCGGATTTTAATCAATACAATTCGATCCTCCAAATCTTGTATTCTATTGATTTAAGAATAATACAAATGTCCCGCTTGTCACCTGCATCTTATTTCCTTTTTCTACCGGTAATTTTGTCACATTACATAAAGATTATTTCTTTGGTAGCCCGGTACTCACTCGGAGCAAGCCCAGCATACTTTTTGAAAATGCAACTGAAATAATTAGGCGTATTGAAGCCAAGCTCTTCTGCGATTTGCTCGATGGTTTGATTCGTATGCCGCAGCAGCCATACTGCACGCTGCATTCGCACGAACGTTACATAATACACAAAGCTTCTTCCTGTTTCCTTTTTGAAAAGGCGGCTAAAGTAAGGAGCGCTTAGATTAATCTGTGCCGCCACCTGTGTAGCAGATAAGTCTTCCGTATAATGCTCCCCAATATAATCGATGCATTTCTGCAACTGTTCATCCTTCGTAAGTTCTTCATAGTAACGAAGCGAAAGCCGTTCATATGGTGGAGTGCGTCTCGCTTTTCTTCCTTCTCGATAAGAATGATGCAAGAGCAACGGTTCTCTGTATACGGAACCGACACCGATATACAGGTAGATGCCGTACTTTTCTTCGAGCTTCTCGATAACGCGCAGCATGCTTTCATGTCCTTCCTTCCAGTAGCGCAAAGAAGCGCAAGGTGACGGAACGCGGAACAGCATGACCATATGCTTGCGATATGGTAGAAAAAATAAATGGGGAACGAAAACAGAAAATTGTTCTGTAAAATATTTTTGAATGATAGCAGGAGCTTCCCAACCTTCGTTCACTTCTCGTTCAGGAAAGCGAACAAACCCCTGAATAAAGCAAACGATATTCGGCACTGCTTCACCAGGCAGAAAAGGGCGAGTCTGGATGATTTCCTGTTCCGTGGATATTTCCCCACGCAAAAGACGGCGTAGAAACGCTTCCCGAAAAGGGCCGTCTTCTCTTCCATCCCCTCCTTCTATTTGGATTTGTTCATAAATATCTTTATAATTGAACGTCCCGTCACCTTTACTGGATAGGGATTCAATCGCTCTTTTTATATTTCTCATAAACAAATTTCTCTTTATTGGGTGGACCAGCATAGATTGAAGTTTAAGCTCAATGGCGAGTGGTGATGTATGCAGCCATTCGGGTGGAATAAGCGGAAAGATCCGGCATTCTTTGTTTCTTTTCCGAATACGGTGAATGCGTACCCAATCAAACAAACCACCGATCTCTATAATTAAAATATCCGGCGGGCGATTCGGCTCTTCTCTTTCTATAAATACGCATTGAAACGGATACTCTTCCTGAATCCAAGTTTTCAGCTTTTTTTTCTCATGTTCATCCTTCATTACTAGTTGAATGCTGTACAATCTCTGTTCTCTCCTTTTACTCGGTATCCACACATCTCTATTTACTTTTTTTTACACTAATTATAACTAAAATAATTAGAATAGGACAAATTTTTATATATTTTAGACAATTTTCTGTAAGGTATTTGTTCCTGTTATGAAGTACAATCAAAAAAAATCCTTTCCGCCGCCTTATAAGGAGGGAAAATTGAAAGCGGCATCATAGAGAAAATATATTTCAGAGGGGAGAAGAAAACATATGGCGAATGAGTATTCCGAATATGATTATGTCGCTGCAGGCACGATTGATGTGAGCGAGCTTCCACCGCTAGATGCCGAAACTGGAAAAATCATGAAGGATGAATTCTCCACAGGTTTTAAATTAAGTCTGTTTTATTATGCATTTATTTTCGCCATTCCGATTCTTAACTGGTTCGCTCCCGACTTCATGTTCTCTCGCATGTGGGGAGGCATGACCTATTCATGGTTCTTTACGGGCATTATCGCGATGGCCATGGCATTCATTATCGCTTATGTCCATACTACTTTATATGAAAAACGCATACAAAAATATCAGAACAACGGCTCCTCGCTCGGCAAATCTGAAGGGAGGAACATCGGATGATGCAATCACTACTCGAACCTAAAATGATACTAACCATTCTTTTAATGGGTACAATCGTATACATTACGTATTTGACCAAACGGAGCGCAACAGCATCCGACTACTTCGTAGGCGGACGGAGCTTCGGATGGTTCACCAACGGCTCTGCGATTGGTGGAGACTATCTGAGCGCCGCTACATTTCTCGGCATCGCTGGCCTTACCTTCCAGCTTGGTTATGACGGCGCATATTATGCGTTCTGCTTCTCGATTGGTTTGACACTGCTTGCGATTTTCGTAGCTGGCCCGCTTCGCCGCTTCGGTGCGTATACGGTGGCTGATTTTCTCGCTTATCGTTTCCATAGTAAACGCGCGCGTCTGGCAGCGGTGGCAGTCGTTCTCGCCATCTCCGGCTTCTATGCAGCCCCTCAACTTCTCGGTGCTGCACAAATTCTGAGCATGTTCTTCGGGACAAGTTATGAATTCGGTATTATTTTCACTTGTACGGTTATGATTTTTTACGTAGGCGTCGGCGGCATGAAAGGTACGACACTGAACCAGGCACTGGAGCTATGGATTCGCTTAGGTGCATTCATTCTAATGGTTGCGGCTGCCATCTACGGCGGTCTGCATTATGAGAAAATCCTAGCTGCCATTAGTGAATTCAAGGGTACTATCAGCGGCACGGCGCAATACGCGACAGATGCCAAAGATGTAGAGTTCGACGGTACATCCTGGACCGGTACAGGAAATTACTTCCCAACATTCTGGCAAACTGTATCTATGACAATTGGCCTTTCTCTCGGCACAATTGGCCTGCCGCACATCCTGCTTCGCTTCTACACGAATCCGAGTGCAAAAGCAGCGCGTAAATCAGCGCTTATGGCCATTGCAATTGCGAGCGTTTTCTTCTTCTTTGCTGTATATCTCGGAGCCGTAGGCCGTTCCATCTTCTTAAGCGGTGCCGCAGAACCTCAAGTTATGAAGGACTTGGTTGCAGGCGGCAACAACATGGTAGTACCCTCCACGGCACAAGCACTTGGAGGAGAATGGCTGCTTGGTCTCGTTATCGCAGGCGCGTTCGCAGCGGTTTTCTCCAACCTATCCGGTCTATTTATCGCAAGTTCCGGTGCACTAGCGCATGACTTATACGCTACATTCGTCCGTAAGAATGATATCAGCGAACGCGAGCGGGTCATTGCGGGCAAAGTTGCCATTATCATTCTTGGCATTCTTTATGGCATACTGGGGCTGATGGTTAAAACAGCCTCTATCGGGCACCTCGTAGCCCTTGCCTTTACTGTAGCAGCGAGCACGTTTACGCCAATTTTCATTCTAGGAATCTGGTGGAGAGGCATGACGGAAAAAGGCGCCATCGCCGGCTTGATTATCGGTCTCCTCGCTTCCATGTACATGATATTCTTTTCTTCTACCCTGCCGGAATTCTTGCAATTCAAGATTCCTGGTTTAATTACGGTACCAATAGGCTTCCTATCTGTCTATATTGTATCAAAACTCGATCGTAAAGTACCTGCAGATGTCAACGATTTCATGAGAAAAGTTCACTCTAAGGAATCTGAAGCCGCATAGCTTTGCTTTGTATAAAGACCCGTCCTTTTCTTTAAGTATCAGTATAAAAGAAAGGAACGGGTCTTTATTTCTAATGATAGAAATATCTAGGTCAAAAAGGCCGAATCTCACTCATAATTTGCAAAATAAAGAAAAATGGGATATTGTAGGGCACGTTACGTAAACTACATTTACGTAGAAATTTTTACCTGCTTCATTCATATAATTTTGTGGAATGAGGAATAGGAGAACGTTATTGTAGGAGATGATGTAAAAAGCAATGTGTGGTATCTGCGGAGTTATTCGTTATGACAAAGACAGTGTAGATGAGAGCATCGTGCAACGTATGCTCCCAGCGCTTGAGACACGAGGTCCGGACGCTTGGGGAATACATATGGAAGAAGGATTTGGTTTCGGACACCGACGCCTGAGTATTATCGACCTATCAGAAAACGGCCACCAACCGATGAGTGACGAAGAATTAAAGCTTTCGATTGTCTACAACGGCGAGATTTATAACTTCTTGGACTTACGTGAAGAATTACAGCGGCAAGGATATTCTTTCCGTTCTACCAGTGATACGGAAGTATTGTTAAAAGCTTACCATGCCTGGGGCGACGAATTCGTTACACGACTAAACGGAATGTTTGCCTTCTGTATTCATGACCAAGAACGTGGACGCTTTCTGCTGGGCCGAGATCGACTGGGCATTAAGCCCTTGTATTATGCTGAGGAAGGAAAGGCGTTTTACTTTGCTTCCAATACGCAGGCATTAAATGAAGCCGGAGTTATCCAGCCGGAGCTCTCTCCTGAAGCGCTACATTATTATTTAAGCTTTCATGCTGTCGTGCCTGCCCCTTACACCATTTTTAAGAACGTTAAAAAGCTAGAGCCTGGAACGACAATGAGCATTCAGAAGGATGGGAAAAAGCAAGTCACTTCATACTGGGATGTACTGTTCGAACGAAAAGAAGCCCTATCAGAAGAAGAATGGACGAAGCGTGTGCTGGAAGAGTTACGGCAAAGTGTCAAACGGCGCATGGTCAGTGATGTACCGGTAGGTGCCCTGTTAAGCGGAGGACTGGATTCCAGCCTAATTGTTGCGCTTATGGCAGAAGCTAATCCTCAATCCCTTCATACGTATTCAATTGGCTTTGAGGACGTAGGAACAGAAGAAGGAAACGAGTTTTACTATAGTGATATTATCGCCAAAGAATTCGGTACAAAACATAAAAAGATTTTTATCGATTCACGCCGTCTTCTTCCAAATATCGAGAAAGCTATCAGCGCTATGGCTGAACCGATGGTAAGCCATGACGCGGTGGCCTTCTATCTGCTCTCGGAAGAAGTAAGCAAGGAAACGAAAGTTGTACTCAGCGGACAGGGGGCCGATGAAGTATTTGCCGGTTATCACTGGTATCCAAAAGTAATGAACGGAACACGTGACCCGGTGACTGAGTATAGAGAGGCTTTCTTCGATCGTACTCACGAGGAAGTGATGGAAGCACTGCAAGTCCCTTATCACGGCTCCGACATATCGGGTCGATTCGTCACCAATCATTTTGCTGCATCAGGAGCTACGGAGCCTGTAGATAAAGCACTTCGCCTAGATACACGCATCATGCTGATTGACGATCCTGTTAAGCGCGTAGACAACATGACAATGGCCTGGGGGCTAGAGGCCCGTGTCCCATTCCTTGACTATAAACTGGTCGAATTGGCCGCTTCTGTCCCGCCGGAGCTTAAAGTTGCAAGCAATGGCAAACATATCTTAAAGAAAGCGGGAGAACGCGTAATCCCACGCGAAGTTATTTATCGGAAAAAAGGATATTTCCCTGTTCCCGCCCTTAAGTATTTACGTGATGAGTATCTTGCATTTGCACGTGATATTCTGTCTACAGAAAAAGCAAGGCAGCGCAACTTATTTAATCCAATCTATATAGACAAATTGCTGCAGGCGCCAGAAGAGCATATGACTGTATTAGGTGGAAGTAAACTGTGGCAGTTAACTGTGCTTGAATTATGGCTGCAAAAGATGGGGTGTTAATTATGCAATACCGAGGGGAGAGAAAGCAATTTCGCCTGGAGCGCTTCACCACCCCCTCCCTCTACAGTTGGGGTGAAAACATTCCAGAAATAAAAAAAGAAGGAATGGATGCGGAGGTAATTATAGACTGTGGTTGGGGCCATCTCATCTTCGGGCAAACATTCGATGACCACGATAAGCTCATCGACCTCTTCCTCGAAGAAAAGACCGGTCGACGGGATTTGGCGATTTATGTACGCAACCACCATGTATTGCTTTCTAAAGCACCGAATCTACTGTTTGTAGATCCTTCCATTACGTTTCGACTTTGGCTTCATAAATACCGAATGCCAAAGCGGAGATCCGGAGGCTTTCGCATCCGCTTTATGCAGGGCCATAAAGACGCAGAACGGGTAAATGAGATATACCAAAAAAGCGGAATGGTAGAGGCAGACCCACAAATCATGATTGAAAACCAGTTTAAGCAGACCTTTACTTACTTTGTGGCGGTAGACCAGGAGGATGGAGAGATTATCGGTACGATTACGGGAATCGATCACAAAGCGGCTTTCGCCGACCCGGACAACGGATCTAGCTTCTGGGCATTGTCCGTAGATCGGGATCGCCGTGCCAGAGGCGTAGGGCGGGCACTTGTCCGCGCTGTAGCGGAATATTATCTGGCTAAGGGACGGAGCTATCTTGATTTATCGGTTCTTCATAACAATAAAAAAGCAATCGCTCTATATAAGGCATTAGGTTTTGAGCAAATCCCGGTATATGTTATCAAGCGGAAAAATAATATCAACGAAGTGTACTATACAGGAGGACCACAGCCTTGAACGTATATGCACAAATCCTTATTGATGAGGCAAAAACTCGCGGCATCACTGTCAAAATTATTGATGAAGAAGCTAACCTTTACCGCCTTTGTTATGGAAACAATTCGGTATTGTGCCGTGAATCTCTCACCGAAAAAACATGCGCCATGGCCATGACGATATGCGACGACAAGTCGCTTACACATCGTATCCTGTACAAGTCAGGTCTTCGTGTACCTCGCCAGGCTATTTACATCAATATGACACAAGCGATAGATCTTATGCAAACATGGAACAGCCTGGTTATCAAGCCGGCGAGCGGTGAACAGGGGCGAGGCATTACGGTAGATGTTCGTGAAAAAGAGGAGCTACAGCAAGCTATAAAATCGGCAAGTAAGTATAGTGAGCACATACTCCTCGAAGAGTTTGTCCATGGACGTGATCTGCGTATTATTGTTATCGATCACAAATTTGTAGCTGCTATTGAACGGAAGCCCGCTTTTATTATCGGAGACGGAGCAAGTACGATTCGTCAATTAGTCAAGAAAAAAAACAAAGCGTTAATTCAAACGACAGGCGGAGAATCACAGATTCCTATTAACACAGAAACAGAACGGGTTATTCATCATCGCAATTTTAGCTGGGAAGATGTGCTCCCTCATGAACAGGAACTTCAAGTATGCAAGACTGCTAACTATCATACGGGTGGTACCATTATAGATGTAACCGATGAAGTCTCTTATACGCTTCGTACAGCAGCAGAAAAAGCCAGTCATGTGCTCAATATCCCTGTCGTAGGACTAGACTTTCTTGTTCCAGATTTCAGCGGAGATGACTATGTCATTATCGAAGCGAATGAGCGTCCTGGACTTGCTAATCATGAGCCACAGCCTACTGCAGAACGATTTATCGATTTTTTGTTTCCCGAGACAAAAAAATAATAGATAATGGAAGAAAAGCTAGGCGTTCCTTGCCTGGCTTTTGTAGTATATAAGAATTTGAGGGATATATGATGAGGTTTATCTTCTTCGCTGAACAGGGAATGGTCCAAATCGGCGGCGAAGCGATTTCGCTGCTACCAAAAGAATATGCCTTGCTTTATTACTTATACCGCCATGTAAATCAGTTGTGCACCCGTGAACAGTTGCTGAATGCTGTATGGCCGATGGAATACCCGACAGACCGGACAGTAGACGACCATATTTATCGGCTGCGCAAAAAACTAAAGCGCTGGGCGCATATAGTATCCATTCAAACTGTTCGGGGGCAGGGGTACCGGATGACTTTTAACACTTCTTCCTCTGTTAACCCACTGGCTAAAGACGACGAGATCGCCGCCAGCTACATCACCCTACTGGATAAGTATCACCTATTCGGCCAAGGAGAAGCCATGCAGGTGCTTGCTGAGAATCAATACACTTTAGGATTTCGTTTTGCTGAAGAGAAACGGCTTTACCTGGAAGCCGTAAAGGGGAACTTTTCTTTCTTTCTCCGCCCAGACCTCTCATTTACACAAAAGGCTTTCTATCTGCTTTTTCTCTACTGGTACATTCAGCCTGACTCGGAAAAAGCGTTGGAATATATTGAAAAGGCTTCAGCTAAGCATGTCCTTCCCCCATTATGGCATGAAGAAATGAAGTTCAATATCATCGACCTCTATATCGAAACAAAACGTTTTATGCAAGCAAGACAAGCTCTGAATCGATATGAACAGAAAATATACGAACCAGATATGCAGGGCTTTCGTCTTTTCTTCTATAATAAAAAACTACTTTTATCTGTACTAGAAAAAAATCATGTAGAAGCACATAAATGGATTCAGCATATCGAGCAGCTGCTTCCCTCTCATCCCTATTTGCGTGAGAAAGGACTATTTCTTGTCATCAAAGGCTTATGGTTGCTTAGTCAAAAATGCTTTGTAAAAGCCGATACATCAATTGAAGAGGGACTATTTGTGCTTCAGACTTCCCGATTTACCCCTCACCTTATTTATGGAGCACGCCTACTCCGCTACTTTTCGAGTCCATTAATTGAGGAACATTCGAAAATTGCAACGCGATACGGACAAACATGGGAGGAACTATCCGAGACATATTCCTTTTCCAGCCTTGAACAGAGGATTCGCCAACAGCTTGACTATTTTCTCTGACAATGCTCTGACAATCTCCGTTTAGGATGAACGTATCCCATCATAAAACGGAGGTTGTATTATGCATGTTCCCACTATGAACCATGTACCGACTCCCATCTGAAAGAATTCGCGACTCTTGTGTGCTCTTCTCTCCCATTTGCTCTCTAGCCTGGGAGACTGGCTTGATTTTATCGCTTTGCTGACATTGTTTACGTATGTATGGCAAGCTGATCCCCTCCTTATCTCGATGTTGCCTGTTGCTTACGCATTTCCGGGTATTTTATTTAGCCAGGCGGCAGGAGTGTGGGTAGATCGCTGGCAGCCCAAGCTTGTACTGATCTGCACAGATGTATTTCGTAGCGGCTGCACGTTGCTTTTACTCCTTGCACCGTCTCCGTACTTGATACTATCCGTGCTGCTGCTTCGTGCGTCCATTGGAACATTTCATCTGCCTGCTCAACATTCCATCATTCGTCGAATTGTTGCTGGAAACCAGTTACTAGAAGCGACGGCTCTTATCGGCACCTCTTCTCAACTCACAAAAATCATTGGACCGATGCTGGGTGCCTTTATTCTGTCTCTAACATCATCCTACAAGTTCTGCTTGCTTTTAACGGCCATCTGTCTTGCTGTTTCAGCTTTACTTCTGGCATTCCTTCCTTCAAGTGTTTCACATTGTGAAAAAAACGACAAAACAATAATAACTTTCCGCATGGATTGGATGGAAGGCTGGCGTACACTTCTCAACAACCGGATACTGATTATTTGTCTTATATTTTCTTTTTTCGTTACAGCAATAATACAGATCGTTGATGTCCAACTGGGTGTCCTGCTTCGAGAAATAAAACCTCTCCAGCAAGAACTTCCCGGGTGGATTATCTCTGGAATCGGACTTGGAGCGGTTTGCAGCACTGCTTTTTTCTCACGAATAAAACAAAGCATTTCCTATTTTTCTCTTCTATGTGCAGGTGCATTGTTAATGGGATCAGCTGTCTTTCTTCTTGGATTATTAAATACAGCAACACCACTGCCCTACTTTCTTCTTGTCGGCATAATATGTGGAGCAGGCACCGGCCTTTCCTTTGTCGGCGTACAATTCTCAATTCAGAAAGAAACACCCTCTAGCACTATCGGTCGAGTTTATGGAATTTACCATTCCATCCTCAATTTTGTGTTTATTGCGGCTCCGTTAACGGGCGGTTGGTTAGTAAAAAAATATGGAATAGATCATTTATTTCTCGTCTGCGGCTTTTTTGCAGCACTTCTCGGTGCTTCTGGTTTCCTTCTACGAAAACGCCTAATGACCACTAAAAAACGTTTACTTAAATAAGGAGGGGAGAGAACTTGTTCTCTCCTGTGAAGAATTATGGTTTACTTCTGAACCATGTACTTGCGCGGGTTTTCTTTGGTCTTTCCGGGTGAGTCGGGTCATAGAACCACTTTTTTTGCACCGTAACAAACGCCAGCACAACCCCGATGAGAACCAGCAACCAACCCAAGCGGTTCACCTCCCGGTTATAATGTGCCCTTTATCTCTATAAGCCCTCGGGCAAATTTTTGCTCATAAAGGAAAAAAGCTGTCTTTTTGCGAAATGCATGACAGCTTTTTTTCTTTATTAATGGTGTTCCAGTTCTTTTAACTCAGACAAAGCAACCGTTTTTCGATCGGTTGGATTTTCCATCGTATGTACTCTTGCGGTTTTGCTCTGTTCATCCACAGAGTCTATCCATATTGGAACACCTTCAAACTCTACACCTATTTTTTCGTGGGATTGTAGAATTTCCTGTGCACGCTTCGTTTCCATAGCCATCACCCCAGTAAAAAATTTTGAAATGAACGTATTTCTGCTTTTATGTTTTGTCGATGAACTAAAATCTATACCTGCTTAAAGAGGACAGGTATCGGATTCATCTGGTAGCAATAAGTCGCCCATCGTGGAAAAAACATAATCCGGAGAAATTGTATGGTTTTCCAAAGCATCGCGGCTTGTAACGCCTGTAAGTACTAAAGCCGTCTTCATTCCACTATTCAATCCAAGCAGAATGTCTGTCTCTAAACGATCGCCAATCATTAAGCATCTTTCACTTTCAATACCAAGCTTCTGCAAAACCTTTTGTGCATAATAAGCTGATGGCTTTCCAATAATTACATCGATTTTGATTCCACCTGCCGCCTCGATTCCTTTCGCAAGTGCCCACGTATCCGGGATAACATCATTGGGTACGGGGCAGCAAGGGTCAGGATTGGTTACAATGAACTGTGCTCCATTGCCAGCCGCCTTCATTCCCAAATAGAGCTTTTCGTACGTAAAGGTACGATCTAACCCTACCAGCAAATGAGTGGCTTGCAACGGATTTTCAGTTCTTGTAATACCAAAACGGTCAAGCTCTTCCTGCATGGCTTTCTCTCCGATGACAAATACATTTGCTGCAGGATAAAACTCTTGCAGGTACATTCCTGCTATATAAGGAGCCGTAACGATTTCATCGATCGCCACTTCCAGCCCTAGCCTTTGCAATCTTCGCTGGCAATCGACAATGGTTTGTGTTGATGTATTGGTAAGGAACATAATTTTTTTCCCTTTTTCTCGTAACTGCAATATCGTATCGTGTACATATGGCAGCAGCGCTTCGCCAATAAAAATTGTACCATCAAGATCAAAACAAAATGCATCAAATGAAGTCAAATCTACCAACCGCGCTCAATCCTTTGCTTGTGATTAAACAATTATGTTCGATTTCAAATCTAATCGCTGTATGAGCAGTTGTTTGCCCTGCTCTAATTTGGCCAGGTCCGTTCCCGTTACATATTCCAATATAAATTGGCAGGATGGCTGTAACTCTTTCAGTACATCAAAAACCTGCTCCCATTCCATTGTTCCTTCCCTAATCGGCATATGTTCATCTTTCTCGCCCCTGTTATCATGCAAATGAATCGCAAGCAGGCGATTGTGAATGCGCCGAATCAGCTTAGGAATATCCCAACTGTTTAAATAAGCGTGTCCGGTATCAAGCAAAAATCCAGCCGTTTCATCTATATCATCGAGAAAATATACAAATTCATCCTCTGTAAAAATGGACGAGCCTTTATAGCCAACATTCTCCACAGCTAGCTTTACACCCAGCGGCTTGGCGATTTCACATAATTGGTTGATGGCTTCTCTTGCCCTTTTACGTGCAATTGCTTTATCAAAAACGGGAGATACACAAAATCCCGGATGAATGACTACATGCTCCGCCTCGATCATATGGGCGAACTGTATCGCTTTTTTGTATTCAAGAAACGACGCCTCGCGAATTGTTCGATTTTCACTTGTTAAGCTTGTGTCCCAGGCTGGAGGATGGATGGAGTAACCAACCTCATATTTCGGTAATATCCGGCTCATCTTTGCAATCTGTTCATCTATTGCATCCCATAGAGGGCCATCCATGAGCAATTCAACCTTATCTGCACCACACTCAATAAGCTGTTCGACATTTTGTTCAATCGGATTAGCAAGTAGAATCAGGTCTGAAAAGCAAATTTCTTTTTTCATCATTTTTTACCTCCTCATGCATAGATGACTTTATTCTGATGCACTTGCAATTGTACCTGCTCACCGTCGTGCAATAATGTATCATTCGGTACATCCATAAATAATTTTTGACCTTCCGTCTCAACAATCACCCGATTACGCTCTCCCAAAAAGATGACATCCCGAACATGAGCCGTAAAGCCACTCTGTTCATCCAAAAAGACATCTTCCGGTCGGATGTACGCTTCTATTTCCGTTGAAGATGCATTCTCTCCATGATAAGGAATCCGATAGAAGCCGAAGTCCACCAGGTAACCATCTGCACCGTCTGTGATTTTTCCTTTTAACCGATTGACCTGTCCAACGAATTGAGCAACAAAAGAAGAATGCGGTCGGTGATAAATTTCTTTTGCTGTACCGATCTGCTCGATTACGCCTTTATTCATTACAGCAATACGGTCGGCAATTGCCATAGCCTCAACCTGATCGTGTGTTACGTACACGGTTGTAATTTTCAGCCTGCGGAACAGCTGCGCCAGCTCAATCCGCAGATGCTCCTTTAATTTAGCGTCTAATGCCGTAAGCGGCTCATCCATTAACAGTACCTTAGGCTCAATCGCCAGCGCCCGGGCGATTGCCACGCGCTGTTGTTGCCCTCCAGACAATTGAGCCGACTTCCGATCCTTCAATTCCGTAAGATTCATCATTTCCAACAACTCAGTTGTTTTTTTCTCTCGTTCCTGCTTACCGTACTTACGCAGCTTCATACCGAATGCGATATTTTCCGCCACTGTCATCGTCGGAAATAGGGCATACTGTTGAAAAACAAAGCCGATTTCTCTCTTCTCTGTCGGAAGATATGTAATATCCCGCTCCCCTATCCAGACAGCTCCGCCCATCGGCAGCTCCAGCCCACCAATCATGCGTAACAGCGTACTCTTCCCGCACCCCGAAGGACCAAGTAATACCAGCACTTCTCCTGCTTCGATTTTCAAGTCAATAGGCTGGAGCGCCTGAGTTCCGTCTCGAAACGTTTTATGCACACCCTGTAATCGAATCTCCACTGGATTCATTCTATACTCCTCCATTTCGCGAAAAAACTGATGTTTGATTTAGACGGTGTAGTAAAGTCATCAGCGGAATGGCCAGCAGCAGAAAAACGACCGTATAAGCACTTCCCGCCTCAATACGCAACGTTGAATATGCGTCATATAAACCAATGGGCAATGTCATGCTCAACGGGGTATACAGGAAGAACGTCATATTGAATTCCCCCAGTGACAACATGAATACCATAATGGCACCCGATAGAACCGCAGATTTAATACTAGGCAAGATGACATGATAGAAGCGATAAAAGACTCCCGCGCCCAAAGTGGCCGCACAATCGTCCAATAACTGAAAGTTCTTCGTCCGTAATGTACCGAGCACGATTCTAAACATTAAAGGAAACGTAACAATAACATGACCGACAAGAATCAAAGCCCCTGAAACGCGCATCCAGGCATACGTCTGGATAAGGGCAAGCGCAATAGCTATGCCTGGTACTGCAATTGGAAGCGTAAGTATCTCTTCCACAATCGCCATCCATCTGCTACGAGACCTGGAGAACAAATATCCTGTCATCGTTCCCAAAATAATATTAATGACTACGGTTAACGAAGTGATAACCAAAGTGAAAACGATCGTATGTCCATACTGGTCGAATACTTTCCGATACCAGTCCAACGTAAATCCGGCAGAGAACAAATCCGATCCCCAGTACACCGCAAAGGACCCGGCTATCGTAAAAACAAGAGGGAGAATGATAAACGCGCTGACAAGAAAAATCAGCATATACAGTAACCCTTTTCCGAGAAACCTCATCTTCTATCTTCCTCCTTCCTTCTCCAACAGCAGCCGATACCCCATATTCATAAGCACGCAGATCATCCCGATTACGATAGCTATTGCACTGGCTACCTCAATGTTAAAATTCAGCGTGAATTCGTTGTACATGAGAATAGGTAAGATTTCAAACTGATTCGCCAAGGTAAAGGCGGTTCCGAATGCGCTCATCGATGTAGAAAAGGCAAGGGCACCAGCCGAAATGAATATAGGGAACACGGTTGGCAACACCACATAGCGAATAGCCTGCCACGGTGTTGCCCCCATCGTCCGTGCAGCCTCTTCCAACGTCTGATCGAAATCCTTAATTGCTCCATATAGGGTCATCACGATACGAGGGATTTCAAAATACAAGTAGGCCAAAAAAATACCGGTAATTGTATACGCGAATACCATTGTTTTTTTCCCAGTTAATATCTCTGCGAGCATCGGCATGATACCCGTAGCTCCAAATAAAATGATGATCATGAACCCCACGACGACGCCCGGAAACGAAATGGGAAACGTCAGCAGAGTAAAATATAGAGCCTTACCCGGAAAATCATTTCTCGCCAGAAAGAAGGCAAGAACACCTGCTAGTAGCAATGCTACTAGCGTCACCGCCAGTGCGAGGTACAGGCTGTTCATCAACGCCCTGAAATAGTACGGGTTCATGATAATTTGAGTGTAGTTATGAAAACTCAGTCCACCCTCGTTGCGCAAGCTGGTAATCAGCAATACAATCAACGGATAAACGAAGAAAAAACCGAATACAATAACAATTGGTATTACAAATAAGTTTTGTCCTTTTTTTGCCATGGGCTTCCTCTCTATTTAGCGCTCACTTGGCTTTTCCAACGCTCAATAAAACCATTCTGCACTTCATTCATTTTGTTATAATCCACAGCTTTAACGCGTTCGTACTCACTGTCCGGAAGGAACTTCTTCTTTACCTCTTCTGAAATATCAACAGAACGAATCGGACGTACATAGCCTTCAGCGAATAATTTTTGTCCTTCATCCGATAACATAAAATCAATATATTGCTTTCCTGCTTCCTTATGCGGGGCATTTTTCACAAGAGATACAGTGTATGGAACTTTTAAGGAACCTTCTTTTGGTATCACTACTTCGATTGGAGCATTTTCGTCATACTTCATTTTGTAACCATTAAAATCTGCATCGATCAATATGGGAATTTCACCTTTCATTACCTTCGCATTGGCTGTCGCCTTCGGATGAATGACATCGTTTTTTTCAAGCTTTTGAAGATATTCAATTCCTGGTTCCCAGTTATCCAACGTTCCTCCCATTGCCATGTTTGCCGCGACAGTTACGCTGTACCCAACAGCTGCAGACGTCGGGTCTAGAAAGCCTACTTTCCCTTTATATTCAGGCTTTAATAAATCAGCCCACGACTGTGGAACAGGCGTATTTCCCAATGCTTCCTTGTTTACAATAAAGGATATGGCTCCGTAGTGAATTGCCATCCATTTTCCGTCTGGCTCTTTTAAGGAATCAGGAATCTCATTGAACTTCGCCGGCTTATATCCTTCAACCAAATCTTTTTGCATAGCCTGTGAACCGAAAACGATTCCGTAATACACAACATCAGCTACAGGATTTGCTTTCTCCGCAATTAATGCAGTCATCGCTTGACCGCTGTTTTTATTATCGTTTGGTACTTTAATTCCCGTTTGTTCTTTGAACTGTTTATGTATCGTCCCAAAGTTCGCCCATTCATCTGGGTTGTTATAGGCGATTGCCAGTTTTTCTGTATTGCTGCCTGCCGAACCCGATGTTGTAGTTGAAATAGTATTGCAGCCGATTAAACCTACCGTTAACGCGGAAATTGCCAGAAGGATATTTACTTTTTTTAGCATGACATTTAGACTCCTCTTTCTCATATTTTCTGTTTTTAATGCCTGATTTTCATTTTTATTTAAGACTTTTCAAGCTATAGTACTGTCCCGCTCCTTCCTTTCTACCCGTCAGTAGCTTTTTTTGCATAGAAAAAGTGGAGACGAAAAAACGCATAATTCACCCTTTTTCCTCTCTACCGTTTCCAAAGGGGAACTATGGGCTTTCACTCGTCTCCACCCAATGTTCGCATCATGTATTCTGTTATTTACATTGTAACTATCGAATGTTAAGAACTTGTTAATCATGCGTAATCCGCTTGTTAAATCTGCATATTCCATATCTCGGATTTGCTCAACGACACCGCATCCGCTCCTGCGTCAAGTGCACCTTGCACCTGGCTAAATGAATGGATTAACCCGCCCAAAATAATGGGCCGCTGTGTATACTCTCTGAAGGCTTGAATAATCGATGGAGCGATACCAGGCATAATTTCAATGGCATCCGGCTCATTTTCTCTTATATTCTGGATTGCAGTATGAAAGGAAGCTGTATCGATTAAAAATATACGTTGGATAGTTAACAAACCTTCTTTTTTTGCTGCTCGAATCATCGGGCTCTTTGTCGTAACAATTCCCGTAGGTTTCACATACTTAGCAAGAAAACGAAAAGCTTCCTTATCATTAGACAACCCTTTCATTAAATCTGTATGTAAAAATAGCGGTTTTCGTTCCGGATTATCCTGCGTCACCTTTTCAAGCAAATCATTTAATTTGGCGTACATAAGCAATACGGCACAGGCTTTAGAATGCAGCGCCAACGAAAGATTCTCTTGATTTGCTGCAGCGATGATTGGATTTTGTTGAAATATCGTTCTTATGTCCACTAGCGTCTCACCTTTCATAAAGTACGGTCATTCCATATAATGAATAATGATAATCTACAAATGTTAATTTCATATTAAATTGAATTGAAATGGAAGTAATATTTTTGTGACTTATTTCCTTTTTCTTTTAATAACTAGATAATTTTACAAATTTATCAAAGGATAAATTATATTTAAATCATACTTATGATAAAATAAATTAAAAATACAGAGGATGTGAACAGAATGGGAGCATGGGGTACCAGTGTTTTTGAAAATGATAGTGCATGTGATTTTATTGCGTATTTACAAAATAACTCTGCAGGAATGACAGATGAGCTTGTTAGAATTCATGAAGCTTTTAAAGATGAGGATTATTTAGAAGTAGACGAATGTAGCTCTTTACTTGCTATGGCTGAGCTCATTCTAAATTCCTTTGGTGCAAAGCCTACACATGAAATTGCCAAAGAAGTTAATTTTAATGTAATTAAAGAAACAGTAACTCTTTCTTTTTTAAACCAGCTTATTTCTTTATTAGAAATAACATTGAACATTGATAACAGAGAGCGATCAGAACTTTTTGAGTTATGGGAAGAAGCAGATCCAAAAGATTTTGCTGAATGGAAAGATAGTTCATTTTGCTTGTTAGAAGGTATTAAAAATATAAGGGATGAACAATTTTCAAACTAAATCTATAAGATGTCGGTTATAAGGTACGACTAACATACATATAATAGGGTTGCTTTTCGTTTTTTTATCCTTCTGCGCTTAGCATAAGGCTCTTCACCATCGTCAGTCTAACCTAGGTTTCCAGTATTTCTTCTGCCGGAAGCCAATTTAGTAATTATCGAGATTTCAGCAGGGACTCCATCTATATACATCTGATTTGATAAATCGACAAATTCTTGTGGTGAGAGATAAGAAAAGAAGGAAGGGCAGTGGGCGGGAACGGTTGGAAAAAAACACGTCCGCTTTTTTTCTGCCGGGGCGCAGGGCGTATCCACCCTCTTCTTTCTCCATCTCTTCTCCTTCCAACCACGCTACCCTGTCAAAATATTAACTGTAACTTATATAGAAAAACACAAATATCCCCCTCATTTGAACAATCAAATAAGGGGGATATTTATTACACTCTGAAAACTGAATCAGAAGAACATGCACATGTATTTGGTTAAGCCCTCGACCGATTAGTATTCGTCAGCTCCGCGTGTTGCCACGCTTCCACCCCGAACCTATCTACCTCATCATCTTTAAGGGGTCTTACCAGCTTATGCTGTGGGAAATCTCATCTTGAGGGGGGCTTCACGCTTAGATGCTTTCAGCGCTTATCCCGGCCGCACATAGCTACCCAGCTGTGCTCCTGGCGGAACAACTGGTGCACCAGCGGTGCGTCCATCCCGGTCCTCTCGTACTAAGGACAGCTCCTCTCAAATTTCCTGCGCCCACGACAGATAGGGACCGAACTGTCTCACGACGTTCTGAACCCAGCTCGCGTACCGCTTTAATGGGCGAACAGCCCAACCCTTGGAACCTACTTCAGCTCCAGGATGCGATGAGCCGACATCGAGGTGCCAAACCTCCCCGTCGATGTGGACTCTTGGGGGAGATAAGCCTGTTATCCCCAGGGTAGCTTTTATCCGTTGAGCGATGGCCCTTCCATGCGGAACCACCGGATCACTAAGCCCGACTTTCGTCCCTGCTCGACTTGTAGGTCTCGCAGTCAAGCTCCCTTGTGCCTTTACACTCTGCGAATGATTTCCAACCATTCTGAGGGAACCTTTGGGCGCCTCCGTTACCTTTTAGGAGGCGACCGCCCCAGTCAAACTGCCCGCCTGACACGGTCCTTCATCCCGGTGAGGGATGCAAGTGAGAAGGCCAGCATTGTCAGGGTGGTATCCCAAGGACGCCTCCACCGAACCTGACGGTCCGGCTTCAACGGCTCCCACCTATCCTGTACAAACAATACCAGCATTCAATATCAGGCTGCAGTAAAGCTCCATGGGGTCTTTCCGTCTTGTCGCGGGTAACCTGCATCTTCACAGGTAGTATGATTTCACCGAGTCTCTTGCCGAGACAGTGCCCAAGTCGTTACGCCTTTCGTGCGGGTCGGAACTTACCCGACAAGGAATTTCGCTACCTTAGGACCGTTATAGTTACGGCCGCCGTTTACTGGGGCTTCGGTTCAAAGCTTCGCACCGAAGGTGCTAACCTTTCCCCTTAACCTTCCAGCACCGGGCAGGCGTCAGCCCCTATACTTCGCCTTGCGGCTTCGCAGAGACCTGTGTTTTTGCTAAACAGTCGCTTGGGCCTTTTCACTGCGGCCCCCTCGCGCTTTGACACGCTACCGGGGCACCCCTTCTCCCGAAGTTACGGGGTCATTTTGCCGAGTTCCTTAGCAAGAGTTTTCTCGCGCGCCTTAGGATTCTCTCCTCGCCTACCTGTGTCGGTTTGCGGTACGGGTACCTCACTCCTCGCTAGAGGCTTTTCTTGGCAGTGTGAGATCAGGGACTTCGCTACTACAATTTCGCTCGCCATCACAGCCTGGCGTTACAGTGTACGGATTTGCCTATACACACGCCTCACTGCTTGGACAGACATATCCAACAGTCTGCTCACCCTACCCTCCTGCGTCCCCCCGTTGCTCAAACGGAGTGGAGGTAGTACAGGAATTTCCACCTGTTGTCCATCGCCTACGCTTTTCAGCCTCGGCTTAGGTCCCGACTAACCCTGGGAGGACGAGCCTTCCCCAGGAACCCTTAGGCTTTCGGCGGAGAGGATTCTCACCTCTCTTTTCGCTACTTACACCGGCATTCTCACTTCCTGCCGCTCCACCAGTCCTTCCGGTCTGACTTCACTGCTGCAGGAACGCTCCCCTACCACTGACACCGTTGGTGTCAATCCACAGCTTCGGTAGTACGCTTAGCCCCGTTACATTTTCCGCGCAGAGTCACTCGACCAGTGAGCTATTACGCACTCTTTAAATGGTGGCTGCTTCTAAGCCAACATCCTGGTTGTCTGGGCAACTCCACATCGTTTCCCACTTAGCGTACATTTAGGGACCTTAGCTGGTGATCTGGGCTGTTTCCCTTTTGACTACGGATCTTAGCACTCGCAGTCTGACTCCCGGACCTGCTGTATCCGGCATTCGGAGTTTGACTGAATTTGGTACCCCGCGAGGGGCCCGCATCCAATCAGTGCTCTACCTCCGGTACAGGAATCCGAGGCTAGCCCTAAAGCTATTTCGGGGAGAACCAGCTATCTCCGAGTTCGATTGGAATTTCTCCGCTACCCACACCTCATCCCCGCACTTTTCAACGTACGTGGGTTCGGGCCTCCAGTGCGTGTTACCGCACCTTCACCCTGGACATGGGTAGATCACACGGTTTCGGGTCTACGGCTACGTACTCATTCGCCCTATTCAGACTCGCTTTCGCTGCGGCTCCGTCTTCTCAGACTTAACCTTGCACGCAACCGTAACTCGCCGGTTCATTCTACAAAAGGCACGCCGTCACACATTGATTGTGCTCCGACTAATTGTAGGCACACGGTTTCAGGATCTCTTTCACTCCCCTCCCGGGGTGCTTTTCACCTTTCCCTCACGGTACTGGTTCACTATCGGTCGCCAGGTAGTATTTAGCCTTGGGAGATGGTCCTCCCGGATTCAGACGGGGTTTCACGTGTCCCGCCCTACTCAGGGTACGTCTCGGAGAGACGGTCATTTCAACTACAGGATTGTTACCTTCTCTGATGGGCCTTTCCAGACCGCTTCGTCTATGACCGTCTTTTGTAACTCCATGTGAGACGCCCTACAACCCCAGAAGGTTCGCCTTCTGGTTTGGGCTTCTCCGCGTTCGCTCGCCGCTACTTACGGAATCACTGATTGTTTTCTTTTCCTCAGGGTACTTAGATGTTTCAGTTCCCCTGGTATGCCTCTCACTGCCCTATGGATTCAGGCAGGAGTACTATCCCATTACGGATAGTGGGTTTCCCCATTCGGACATCTCCGGATCAAAGCTCGCTTACAGCTCCCCGAAGCGTTTCGTCGTTCGCCACGTCCTTCGTCGGCTCCTGGCGCCAAGGCATCCACCGTGTGCCCTTTGTAGCTTAACCATCAAAGGGTTATCACCTTATTAGAGAATGTTCAAAAAATCCGGGAAACAGCGCTTTGAATTTCTGCGTTGCGTTGTCCCTCCGCTGCTCACGTAGTCTTACCTACGCTCCGCTGCTCGGGTCTGCCGCGCCTTGAACTTCACGGCTCTGTTTGTCCTCGTTTTTGAACACGCTTTATTACAAATTGGATCTTCCTAATTGCGCATTGTTCTTCTGTATCCAGTTTTCAAAGTGCAAAAGTAGGTTGTCTGTGTTTATTCTGTCTCTGTTATCCGTTGCATCGAAGCAGGCAAAGCCCGTGCTTGTCGGTTTATCGGCGCGTTCAAAACATCTGGGCCTCGCATAGAGGGAGACAGTTGAACGCATGTTCCCGAACACCTCCAACCACTCGGTAGCCGGATAAACGATTCAGAAAAACAAGCCAACGCTATAAAATTTACTTAGCAGTCCCAATGATGTATATCAAAGAAAGCTGCTCGCCTGGCGACGTCCTACTCTCCCAGGGCGTTGCCACCCAAGTACCATCGGCGCTGAAGGACTTAACTTCTGTGTTCGGGATGGGAACAGGTGTGACCCCTTCGCCATCGCCACCAGACACTAAATAACGGATGAATTCATTTTTATGGTGGAGGTAAGCGGGATCGAACCGCTGACCTCCTGCTTGCAAGGCAGGCGCTCTCCCAGCTGAGCTATACCCCCACATAACGACCGTATAAATATAGTGGTGGGCCTAGGCTGACTCGAACAGCCGACCTCACGCTTATCAGGCGTGCGCTCTAACCAACTGAGCTATAGGCCCAATGCCTGCATACCAAGCAGACGGTATGTGATTCCAAAGCACATGTCCCTGGAAAACTGAACAGTGAACAAACGAAGTGTGAAGTCTCCATAGAAAGGAGGTGATCCATCCGCACCTTCCGGTACGGATACCTTGTTACGACTTCACCCCAATCATCTGCCCCACCTTCGGCGGCTGGCTCCTTGCGGTTACCTCACCGACTTCGGGTGTTGCAAACTCTCGTGGTGTGACGGGCGGTGTGTACAAGACCCGGGAACGTATTCACCGCGGCATGCTGATCCGCGATTACTAGCGATTCCGGCTTCATGCAGGCGAGTTGCAGCCTGCAATCCGAACTGAGAATGGTTTTAAGGGATTCGCGCACT